>NZ_JBFAPC010000091.1:0-23498 GCF_040675535.1 Patulibacter sp. NPDC049589
GCCGGTGCGTGGCTGAAGGGCTGGCGCGAACGGCGCCGTCCGCGACCGTGCTCCGCCGCGGGCGGGAGGCGCGGACGCGCCGTCCCGGGCCGGGAGCCCTCCCGCCGCTACCCTCGGCGTGATGCTCCTCGGGGTCGACGTCGGCGGCACGTTCACGGATGCGGCGCTCGTGGAGGGGGGCCGCGTCCACACCGCCAAGACGCCGACCACGCCGGACGACCAGTCCCGGGGCGTGCTCACGGCCGTCGCCGCGGTGCTCCGGGCCGCCGGCGCGCAGGCGTCCGACGTCACCGGCCTGCGGCACGGCATGACGGTCGCGACCAACGCGCTGCTGGAGGGCCGCGTCGCGCGCACGGTGCTGTGTGCCACCGAGGGCTTCGTCGACCTCGTCGAGCTCGGGCGCCAGGACCGCCCCCACCTCTACGACCTCGCGCGGCCGCGGGTCGCGCCGCTGGTCCCGCCGGAGCGCCGGGTCGCCGTCCCGGAGCGCTGCGGGCCCGACGGACCAGAGCTCCCGCTGGATCCCGCCGCCGCGGACGAGGTCGCCCGCGCGGTCGCGGCCCTGGAGCCGGAGGCCGTCGCCGTGGTCCTGCTGCACGCGGACCGCCACCCGGAGCACGAGCGGCTCCTCGGGCGCGCCCTGCGCGCCGCGCTCGGCGACGACGTCCACGTGTCGCTGTCGCACGAGGCCGTCGGGACGTTCCGGGAGTACGAGCGCGCCGCCACCACCGAGGTCGACGCCGCGGTCTCGCCGCTCGTCGGCCGCTACCTGCGCCGGCTCGCCGCGGGCTGCGAGGACGCCGGGCTCCCCCGCCCCCAGGTCCTGCAGTCCTCCGGCGGCGTCTGCGACCTCGACGAGGCCGCCCGGCGCGGCGCGACGACCGTGCTCTCGGGCCCGGCGGGCGGCGCCGCCGCGGCCGCGATCGTCTCGCGCTCCACGGGCGAGCCGGACCTCCTCTGCTTCGACATGGGCGGGACGTCCTGCGACGTCCTCGTCGTCACCGGCGGCCGGGTCCGCGAGACGGGCGGCGGCGCGATCGGCGGCCGCCCGATCGCGCTGCCCACCGTGGACATCCACACGGTCGGCGCCGGCGGCGGGTCGATCGCGTGGGCGGACGCGGGCGGCGCGCTGCGTGTCGGGCCCCGGTCGGCGGGCGCCGTGCCCGGGCCCGCGGCCTACGGAGGCGGCGGCACCGAGCCGACCGTGACCGACGCGCACGTCGTGCTCGGCACGCTGGGCCCGGAGGCACCGCTCGCCGGCGGGGTGACCCTGGACGTCGACGCCGCCCGCGCCGCCGTCGGGGCGCTGGCCGAGACCACCGGCCTGGGCCTCGACGCCTGCGCCCGCGGCATCCTGCGGGTCGCCGACGCCGAGATGTCCCGCGCCCTGCGCGTGATGACCGTCGAGCGCGGCGTCGACCCCCGAGGCTTCGCCCTGCTGGCCTACGGCGGCGCCGGCGGCCTGCACGCGGCGGGGCTCGCGGCGCGCCTGGGCATCGGTCGCGTCCTCGTCCCCCGCGCCGGCGGCGTCCTCTCGGCCCTGGGCCTCGCCGCCGCCGAGCGCCGGTCGGACACCGCGCGGACGGTCCTCCTGCGCGGCGACGCGATCACGAACGACGCCCTGGCGGCCGACGCGGCGCCGCCGGACCGGGACGCCGAGGCGCGGGTCGAGCGCGCCTACGACGTCCGCTACGCCGGGCAGGCGTTCGAGCTGACCGTGCGGGACGTGGCGCCGGACCCCGGCGCGCTGCGGGAGGCGTTCGCCGCGGCGCACCGCGAGCGCTACGGGTTCGACGACCCCGACGCGGAGCTCGAGCTCGTGACGATCCGCGAGACCGTCCGGAGCCCGGCACCGGAGGTCGCGCTCGGCGCGGGCGGCGACGACGCGACGACGGACGGGCCCGCGGTGGTCCGGTTGGACGGGGCCACGGTCGTCGTGCCCGCCGGGTGGAGCGCACGGACCGACGCGCACGGGACGCTGCACCTGGAGGCGCAGGACGCGGTCCCGGCCCCCGCCCCGTGGGAGGCCGACGCATGAGCGCCCCGGGCCTCGACGCCGTCGACCTCCAGGTCCTCGTCGGCGGGCTGCGCGCCGCCTGCGACGAGATGGGTGCGGTGCTCGTGCGCAGCGCGCACTCCCCGAACATCACCGAGCGCCGCGACTGCTCGACCGCCCTGTTCTCTGCGGCCGGGGAGATGATCGCCCAGGCGGAGCACATCCCCGTCCACCTCGGCGCGATGCCCGCGTCGGTGGCGGCCGTGCGCGACGAGGAGCACCGCCCGGGCGTCTCCTGGATCCTCAACGACCCCTACGCCGGCGGCTCCCACCTGCCCGACATCACCGTCGTCACGCCGGTCTTCGCGGGCGACGCGCCGGGCGGGGAGCCGGCGGACGACGGGTGGCACCGGGCCGACGGTGGCACCGCGTCCGGTGGGGACCGCGTCACGCGGACGGCGACTCCGGGCGGCCGGCAGGACGGGGCGGCAGGCCCGCGCCTCGTCGGATTCGCCGCCGCCCGGGCCCACCACGCCGACGTCGGCGGGCGCACGCCGGGGTCCATGCCCGCGGACTCCACGACGCTCGAGGAGGAGGGCGTGATCATCACGCCGCGCCCGCTCACGCCGGGGCTCGTCGACGAGCTGGCCGGCCTGATGCGGCACCCGGAGCAGCGGCGCGCGGACCTCCGGGCGCAGGTCGCCGCCTGCGAGGCCGGCGCGGCCCGCCTGGCGGAGCTCGCGGCCGCCCGGGGTCCCGACGCCCTGGAGGAGGCGCTGTCCGAGGTCCTCGCCTACGGCGAGCGCCGGATGATCGCGGCGATCGGCTCGCTGCCCCGCGGGGTGCACGAGTTCGACGACCTGCTCGAGGGCCGCGACGGCCCGATCCCGCTGCACGTCCGCGTCGAGGTCCGGGGCGACGCCGTCGAGGTCGACCTGCGGGACGCGCCCGACCAGGGCGCCCACAACCTCAACTGCCCGCGCGCCGTCACCGAGTCGGCCTGTCTGTTCGCCGTGCGGGCGGCCGTCGCGGACGCCGAGCTGCCGACGGACGACGGCACCCGGCGGCGGATCTCCGTGCTGACCCGGCCGGGCTCGATCCTCGACGTGCGCCCCGGGCCCGACGGCGCCCGGCCGGCCGTCGTGGCCGGCAACGTCGAGACGAGCTCGCGGGTGGCGGACCTCGTCCTCGGCGCGCTCGGCCGCGCGCTGGGCCAGGGCACGATGAACAACGTGACGCTCGGCGACGAGCACCGGACGATGTACGAGACGATCGCCGGCGGCCAGGGCGCGCTGCCCGACGCCGACGGCCCGTCGGCGGTGCACGTCGCGATGTCGAACACCCGCAACACCCCCGTGGAGGCGCTCGAGGTCGGCTTCCCCGTGCGCGTCCAGCGCTACGAGATGCGGCGCGGCAGCGGCGGCGCCGGGGCCCACCGCGGGGGCGACGGCGTGGTCCGCGAGCTGCGGGCCCTGGAGCCCCTGGAGTACCAGCTGCTCGGCGAGCGCCGCACGGTCGGGGCACGCGGCGCCGACGGCGGCGAAGACGGCGCTCGGGGGCGGCACGCCCTCGACGGACGGGAGCTCCCGCCCAAGACGGGCGGGTGGATGGAACCCGGCCAGGTCCTCCGGATCGAGACGCCGGGAGGCGGCGGCTGCGGCACCCCGCCTCCGCCGGGCGACGGCCCGGCGGCGCCCTAGCAGGATCCGCCCGGATCCGTGCGCTGCCGCACGGAGTTCAGCGAATCGCTTGGTTTTTGCAGCGGTGTCTGCAACGATGGTTTCTCCGGCCTGGAGCGATCTCCGCTTGTTTTTTGCGGCTGCGCCCAGGTTCGTTTCATCTCCAACAGTTGGTTCCGCCATGCCGATTGCTTTCAAGGAATGGGCGGTCACGGTCCGTGCCCTCGCCGAGGGTGAGCAGCTGCTCACGCTCCGCAAGGGCGGAGTCCGGGAAGAGCACAAGCACTTCCGGCTCGACCACGATCGCTTCTTTCTCTACCCCACCTTCGATCACCAGCGCAACGACGTCATCCGGGAGTCTCACCTCCCGGAGCTGCGTCGCGCCCTCGAGGAGGGCGTGTGGCCTGACGGCGACCCGCCGCCCACCGCGCTGACGGAGGACGGCGGCATCCCGCAGCCGGAGCGCGTCCGCATCCGGGCGTGGGCCGAGGCCGTCGCGCACTACACCGTGACGGACGCGCGCGTCGTCGAGGCGCTCTCCCCGTACTACGTGTGGACGCCCGACTACGCCGAGAAGCGCCTGAAGTGGAAGCACCGCCACCCGCTGCACGTCGTGCTGCTGCGTGCGTACCGCATCCCGCGTCCGGTGACGGTCCGCGTGCGTGACGACTTCGGCGGATGCCGTTCGTGGCTCGAGATCCAGCGCGACCTCCCGTTCGAGGGCACCCCGGTGCTCTCCGACGACGAGTTCACCCGCGCGACGGACCAGATCGAGTCGATCCTGGACGGCAGCGCCGAGCGCGCCGACCTCCCGGCGCTGGCCTAGCGCCCCCGCCCGCCGCCGCCTCGCGCGGCGGGCACCGCAGGACCACGAAGGGCCGCCCCACGGGCGGCCCTTCGTCGTTCCCCGGCGGCGACGGTGCCGACTCGGGCGGGGCAGCCGGCCCGCGGGCGGCGCGGGCGGCGCGGGCGGCGCCGGTCAGTCGTCGAGGACGTCGACGGCCACCTCGGTGACCTCGCCGTCCTCCGCGATCAGGTAGCTGCGGACCTCGGGCTCCGCGCCTTTGGTGCCGATGATCAGCCACTCGACGCCGGGGAGCCGCTGCGGGTCGCGGCCGAAGTTGATGTCCGTCTGCGACGGGTACGGGGCCGAGCGCGTGTGCGAGTGGTAGAGCACGCCGGCCTCGGCGTCCTCGTCGTCGATCGCGAGCATCGCGCGCGGGTACGAGCGGCCGCCGAGCTCGAACCCGAAGACCTTCGGGCCCTGCAGGACGTTCTCGAGCTCGTGCACGCCGACGACGATGTCGTCGCGCACGGCCAACAGGCCGCAGCACTCGTCCGGGGCGTCCCGGAGCGCGTGGGCGACGACCTGGTCCAGGAGCGAGCGGGGGATCCTCACCGGTCGCTCCCCGTGCGGGGGCCGCGCGGCTGCGCGGGACGGCCCGTCACGACTTGTTGGCGCCGAAGGCGTTCTGCGCCTCGGAGCCCTCGCCCGGGACCGTCGCCGTGGGCGCCGGGTCCTCGGCGAGGGCCTCGTCGCCGGCGGGCGGCGCCACGACGGCCGGGCGCTTGCGCGGCGCGGGGCGGTCGTCCTCGTCGTCCTCGAACGGATTGGCGTTCGAGAGGCTGTCCTTGAACTCGCGCATGCCCTTGCCCAGGGACTTGCCGACCTCGGGGAGCTTCTTCGGGCCGAGCACGAGGAGCGCGATCACGAGGACGACGATCAGTTCCGTAGGTCCGATAGGGCCCATCAGGTCACCACCAAAGCGTAGATTCGAGGTCCTTGATCTCTTCGATCGGGCGCGTGTAGATGCCCGACGAGAGGTACTTCCAGCCGTCGTCGCAGACGATGAAGACGACGTTGCCCTCGTCCATCTCGTTCGCGATGCGGACGGCCACCCGGGCGATCGCCCCGGAGCTGACCCCCGCGAAGAGGCCCTCCTCGTCGAGGAGCTTGCGCGTCCAGACGATCGCGTCGGCGTTGGTGACGAAGATCTTGCGGTCCAGCAGGGAGAGATCGATGATCGGCGGGATGAACCCGTCGTCCAGCGAGCGGAGGCCCTGGACGGGCTCGCCCTGCATCGGCTCGGCGGCGACGATCTTGACGCGGTCGCCGAGCTCCTCCTTGAAGCGCCGGCCGTTGCCCATCAGCGTGCCGCCCGTGCCGAGGCCGGCGACGAACGCGTCGACCTGGCCGTCGAGCTCGTCGAGGATCTCGACCGCGGTGCCGTTGTAGTGCGCCAGCGGGTTGGCCGGGTTGCCGTACTGGTACGGCATCACGTACTTGGGGTCCGACGCCGCCATCTCGTTGGCCATCGCCACCGCCCCGTTGCTGCCCTGGTCGCCGGGCGAGTAGACGATCTCGGCGCCGTACATCCGCAGGAGGTCGGTGCGCTCCTGCGTGACGTTGTCGGGCATCACGACCTTGAGCTTGTAGCCCTTGCGCCGGCAGATCATCGCCAGCGCGATCCCGGTGTTGCCCGAGGTGGGCTCCAGGATGATCGAGTCCGGCTTGATCGTGCCGCGCTCCTCGGCGTCCTCGATCAGGGCCTTCGCGACGCGGTCCTTGACCGAGCCGGTGGGGTTCGCGGACTCGAGCTTCGCCCAGATCCGGACGCCGGGCTTCGGCGACAGGCGCTTGAGCTCGATCAGCGGCGTGTGCCCGATCGACTGCACGATGTCGCCGTAGCGACCCGCGCACGGCCGGTTCTCGAGAGGAGGCATCGCCATGACCTCCGAAGTGTAGCCACGAAGCCGCCGCGTCCCGCCCAGATGGACGTCGGGGGCGCTCTGCCGCTCCCGGAGCTCCCGGGCCGGTGGACGGGGACGATCGTGGACGCCCGGCCCGGCGGTCAGTTCGCGGTGCTGAGCACCAGCGGCAGCACCGGTCCCGCTCCGCGCCGCCGCAGCTGCCCGCCGACCATCGCCAGCGTCCAGCCGCTCTGCCGGACGTCGTCCACCAGCAGGCAGCGGCCCTCGGCCGGATCCGCCGTGACCGCGAAGGCGCCGCGGACGTTGGCGGCCTGCTGCGCCGCGCCCCGCTGCCCCGCCTGGCGCGGGCGGTCGTCGCGCCGGGCGACGACCGGCTGCCACGGCAGCTGCAGGGCGGCGGCGAGCCGGGCGGCGAGGTCGGACACCGGGTCCTCCGGCCGGCGCGACGGGACGGCCGTGACCCACGTCGGCCCGACGCCCCAGCCGCGGACGAGCTCCGCGAGCGCCTCGACCACGTCGTCGCCGAGGCGGCCGGACTCGAGCTCCGCGCGGACCTGGCGGTCCCAGCCGGCGTCGCCGCGGCGAGCCAGCGCACGGCCGGGCTCCGTCCGCGCGTCCTCGGGGATCTTGCGCATCTTGCCGCTGCCCGCCTCGGGCGCCATCCGCTTGGGGTCGAAGGAGACCGGGCGCGAGCGCAGCGCCGTCTGCCCGGCCCGGACCAGCTCGACGTCCGGCGCGTCGCCGTACTTCGGCGCGGTGCACGCGGCGCAGCGGCCGCAGTCCCCGGCGTCGGGGTCGTCCAGCTCCTCCTGCAGCGTGCGCATCAGGCAGCGTCCGTCGGTGCCGAAGGCGGCCATGGCGTCCTGCTCCGCCCGGCGCAGCTGCGTGACGTGGCGGTAGCGCTCCTCGTCGTAGACCCAGTCGGTGTCCGGGACGTCGCCCCACCGGCCGTTGGAGCGCCAGACCGCGCCCTCGACGTCCAGGACCTTCAGCATCGACTCCAGGCGCGTGAGCCCGAGGTTGACCTGGGCCTGGACCTCGCGGGTCGTGGCGCCGGCCTCCCCCGCGCCGGCCAGCACCTGCCGGACCTCGGCGACCCGCTCGGCGCTCGGGAAAGCCTGCGTGATGAAGAAGTCCTGGATCCGGCGGTCCTCGGCACCGCGCAGCAGGACGACCTCGGCGTGGTCGACCCCGCGGCCGGCACGGCCGACCTGCTGGTAGTAGGCCACGACCGAGCCGGGTGCCTGGTAGTGGACGATGAAGCCCAGGTCGGGCTTGTCGTAGCCCATCCCCAGGGCGCTGGTGGCGACGACGACCTTGACGTCGTCGCGCTGCAGGCGCTCCTCGAGCGCGATCCGGTCCTCCGATGCCTGCTGGCCGGTGTAGGCCTCCGCGGCGATCCCCTGGTCCTTCAGGAACGCCGCGACCTGCTCCGCGTCGGCCACGGTCAGCGTGTAGACGATGCCCGAGCCCTCCAGCGCGTCGGGGCCCCGGAGGTGCTCGACGAGCCAGGCCAGGCGCTCGGCGGGGTGCGGCAGCTCGACGGCCTCCAGCCGCAGGCTCGTCCGCGCCAGGGACCCGCGGTACGTGCGCAGGGCCCCGGGAGCCGGGGCGCCGTCCTCCCCGGCGGGCGCGGTCAGCTGCTCCACGACGTCCGCCACCACGCGGTCGTTGGCCGTCGCCGTCGTCCCGAGGACCGCCGCGTCCGCAGGCAGCCCCGCGAGCACGTCCTTGATACGCCGGTAGTCGGGGCGGAAGTCGTGGCCCCAGTCCGACACGCAGTGGGCCTCGTCGATGACGAGGAGCCCGGTGCTCGCCGCGACGACCGGCAGCAGGCGCTCGCGGAAGCGGTCGGCGTTCAGGCGCTCGGGGCCGATCAGCAGCAGGTCGACCTCGTCGGCCGCGATCAGCCGCTCGATCTCCGACCAGTCCGACGCGTTGGTCGAGTTGATCGTGTGGGCGCGCAGGCCCATCGACTCCGCCGCCTGCAGCTGGTTGCGCATGAGCGACAACAGCGGCGAGACGATCAGCGTCGGCCCCGCGCCCCGGGCGCGCAGCAGCGCCGTGGCGACGAAGTAGACGGCGCTCTTCCCCCAGCCGGTCCGCTGGACGCAGAGGACGCGGGCGCGGTCCTCCACGAGGTCGGTCACGGCGTCCAGCTGGTGCTCGCGGAAGACCGCCTCGGGGTTGCCGGTCAGCTGCCGGAGGCGTCCGAGGGCCTCGTCGGCGAGGGGGATGTCCGTCGTGGTGACCACGTCCTCCATGCTGCCCTACACCCGTCACCGGGTGGGTGACGGGGTGTTGCGGATCAGACGCGCGCGGGTTGCGACCCTGCGAAGAACTCCGCGTCGGCCTCGCCCAGCGGCGTCACCGGGTCGTCGCCGTAGAGGGTCTCGCCGACGATGGCGCCCCAGTCCGCGCCGGCCCGGAGCTGCCCGAGGACGATCGCGACGACGTCGAACATCCGGCGGACGAGGACCGCCTCGGCCGGGAGCGTGAAGCGGTTGGCCTCGGCGCGGACGGCCTTCATCCGAGCGCGCTGCTCGGCGCGATCGCGCTCGACGGGCTCGACGGCGGCGTCGCCGGTGGACTCCGGACCCGCGTCCCCGACGGCCGGCACGAGCTCCTCGCCGTCGGCCCCGACGGCGCTGGGCGCGCCCCCGGCACCGGGCGCGGCCTCGCCCTCCGGCGTCGTCCAGACCCGCGGATCACCGGCGTCGGGCGCGAACTGCCGCTCCCCCGGCACGGCGTACCAGCCGGCCATCGCCCGCATCAGGCGCAGGACGAGGTCGCCGTCCATCTCGGCCGCGCGCTCGGGCGGCAGGTAGCCGGTGGTGATCAGCGCGTCGCGTAGGGCGCCGGCGTCGGCGTCGCGGGTCGCCGCGGCGATCGCCCGCTCGCCGTCGAGGTACGCCGGGGAGACGTCGCGCAGCAGGCCGAAGTCGAGGAAGCAGACGCGGCCGTCGGCGCAGCGCAGGTAGTTGCCCGGGTGCGGGTCGCCGAGCGCGATGCCCTCGCGGAACAGCAGGCCGAAGAAGAAGCGGACGACGATCTCGCCGTAGCGGTCGCGGTCGTCCTGGTCCAGGCGGCGGACGGCCTCGAAGCGCTGGCCCTCGACGTACTCGGAGACGAGCACGCGGCGGGTCGAGAGCTCGGTGAGGACGCGCGGGATCCGCACGAACGGGTGGCCGCGGTACAGCCGCTCGATCCGGCGGTGGTTCTGGGCCTCCAGCTCGTAGTCGAGCTCCTCGGAGATGCGCTCGCGCAGCTCGTCCGCGAGCGCCCGGGCGTCGAGCCCCGGCGCGAGCCGCTTGACGAGCGGGAGCAGCAGCATCGCGTTGCGCAGGTCCGTCTCCACGGCCTCCGCGACGCCCGGGTACTGGACCTTGACGACGACGTCCTGGCCGTCGAGGGTCGTGGCCCGGTGGACCTGGCCGATCGACGCGGCCGCGAAGGCGTGCTCGTCGAAGGACGAGAAGACGGACGAGAGGGGCCCGCCGAACTCCTCGCGCATCAGCTTCTCGAGCTTGCGGAACGGCACCGGCGGGACGTCGTCGCGGAGCTTCGCGAGCTTCGTCTGCAGCTCGGTGCGCTGGTCCTCGGGCAGGCCGTCGAACTCGACCATCGAGAGGATCTGGCCGACCTTCATGGCGGCGCCGCGCATCTGGCCGAGCTGGTCGACCAGCTGGTGGACCAGCGCCGCGGTGCGGTCGGAGCGGGCCTGCTCGGCGCGCTCGGGCGAGCGGACGCGGTTGGCGGCCCGCATGCCGGTCCAGCGGAGTCCCTGGCCGGCGACGAGGCGGCCGACCCGGGCCGTCCGGGCGACCCGGCCCGTCGGCAGCTCGCCGGCGGCTTCGGGCGGGGTCTCGTTCGGTCCGTCGGGCACCTACGGAAGGTACCCGTCGGACCTCAGCGCCCGATCAGGACGGGCGCTGCGCGGCGCTAGGCCGCGCCACCCGCCATCGCGGGCAGGATCTGGAGCGTGTCGGCCGCGCCGACCTCGGTCTCCAGACCGCCGAGGACGCGGACGTCCTCGTCGTTCAGGTACACGTTGACGAACCGGTTCAGCTCGCCGTCGGCGCCGAAGAGCTGGCTGCCCAGCTCCTCGTGCGACGCGACGAGGTCCTTGAGGACGTCGCCGACCGTGGCGCCGTCGGCGCTCACCTGGCGCTCGCCGCCGACGGACGGGCGCAGGACCGGAGGGATGCGAATGGTGGCCATGAGGCTCCGGACCCTAGCCCGCCGCGGCGCAGAACGCCTCGTAGTCGGGGAAGACGCCCATCTCCTCGTCGGAGATCGACGCGCGGTCGCGGGAGCACACGGGGCACTCCGGGTCCTTGCGGACCTTGACCTCGTTGAACTCGGCGGCCAGTGCGTCGTACATCAGCAGGCGGCCGCGGAGCGGGTCGCCGACGCCGATGATGAGCTTGATGACCTCGGTGGCCTGCAGCAGGCCGGCCGTGCCCGGGAGGACGCCGAGGACGCCGTTGGCGCCGCAGGACGGGGCCAGCTCGGCCGGCGGCGGGACCGGGAAGAGGCAGCGGTAGCAGGGGCCGTCGGGGTGCGAGGTGTCGAAGACCGACAGCTGCGCCTCGAAGCCGAGGATCGCGGCGGAGACGACCGGCTTGTTCAACCGGACGGCGGCGTCGTTGATCAGGTAGCGCGTCGGGAAGTTGTCCGTCCCGTCGACGATGACGTCGTAGTCCTTGAAGAGGTCGAGGACCGTCTCGGCGTCCAGGCGCTGCTGGTGCTGGACGACCTTGACCTCGGGGTTGAGGTCGTTGATCCGCTTCGCGGCGGACTCGACCTTCGGCACGCCGATCGTCGCGGTGCCGTGGACGACCTGGCGCTGCAGGTTCGAGAGGTCGACGACGTCGTCGTCGACGATGCCGATCGTGCCGATACCGGCGGCGGCGAGGTACAGCGCGTTCGGCGAGCCGAGCGCGCCGGCGCCGATCAGGAGGACCTTCGCGTCGATCAGCTTGATCTGGCCCTCGAGGCCGACCTCGTTGATCAGGATGTGCCGGCTGTAGCGCTCGCGCTGCTCGGCGGAGAGCGTGCGCGGGACGTCGACCTCGTAGCCGCGGTCCTTCCACAGCGTGTAGCCGCCGGTCATGGACTCGACGTGCTCGTAGCCGAGGTCCTCCTTCAGCGTGCGCGCGGCCAGGGCCGAGCGGTTGCCGGACGCGCAGTAGAGGACGACGCGCTTGGAGCGGTCGCCGACCGCGCCGTCGATGCGCGACTCGAGGAAGCCACGGGGCACGTGGACGGCGCCCGGCAGCTTGCCGGCGGCGACCTCGTCGCTCTCGCGGACGTCCACCAGGACGACGTTCTCGTCCCACAGCACGTCGTGGACCTGAGCCGGATCGACTTCCTCGATCTGGCCCTTGATCTGGCGGACGAATTCCGCACCCGAAGGGGTCATGTCTTCACCTGAAGGTCCATAGGGTTTCCTTGCTTTACAAAGTGTAGCGCCACCGCGACGGGCCTCCCGTCGGGGAGCGCGCCCACGTCCCGTGCAGTCTCGCGGACCGTCCGGCGCGGCGTGTGGACGGGTTGCACCGCGCCTCGCGGCGCGGGCTCGCGCGCGGAGCCACTACCCTCGATCGGTCGTGAACGCGCGCCTCAGACTCTCCCTCATGACGACCGCGGTCGTCCTGCTCGGCGTCCTCGCGGTGCTCGCGCTGACGAGCTCCGGCGGGCCGGGATCGGGCGACGACGACGGCATCCAGCACGCCGGCTCGCCGTTTCAGGGCGTCAGCCGCCGCGGCGTCGCGTCCCCCGACTTCCGCCTGAAGGACCAGGACGGCCGGGTCGTGTCGCTCGCGTCGCTCCGGGGCCGCCCGGCCATCGTCACGTTCATGTACAGCACGTGCGAGGACACCTGCCCCGCCACGGCCCTCCAGATCGCGTCGAGCCTCGACGAGCTCGGCGAGGACGTGCCGACGGTGATCGTCAGCGTCGACCCGAAGAACGACACCCCCGGCAACGCGCAGCGGTTCCTGAACAAGATGCGCCTGCGGGGGCGCGCCCACTTCGTCCTCGGCACGCAGGCCCAGCTCGAGCCGATCTGGAACGCCTACGCGATCCTGCCGCAGGGCCAGGGCTTCGAGCACTCGGCCGTCGTGCTCGTCCTGGACGCCGAGGGCCGGCAGCAGGTGTCGTTCCCGGCGGAGAAGCTGACGTCGGAGCACCTGGCGCACGACGTCCGCGCCGTCCAGGCGCAGGATCAGGCCAGCGCCCGCTGAGGTCAGGCGGGCTGCGGGACCCCGGCGTCGTCGCCCAGGGCGGCGAACGCGGCGTCCTCGCGGTCGCGGGCGGCGACGAAGACCGTCCAGGCGCTCCGGCCGGGGCGCCGCGACCACGCGGCCCACGCCTCGAGCGCGTCGTCGCGGGCGGCCTCCCAGACCGCCTGGGCGAGGTTCTCGGCGTCGGCGCGACGCACGATCACGTCCCGCGTGTCGGGGACGGAGTCCAGCAGCTCGTGCAGCGCGTGGGTGTCGCAGGGGAGCATCGTTGGTCTCGGTATCGGAAGGATTCGCCTCGTCCTTGAGAACCCCGTCGAAGGTCGTTCGTTGCACCGGCCGGGGACCCCGTGCGAGATCGCACACGCAGGTACGGTGCGGCGTCGTCGCCGGACGCTCCGAGGCCCGGATCGGCGCTGGGGTGCGAGGTCGCGGGGGCGTCCTGCGCCGGACCGCGGCGGGCCCGTCGCCGCCCGGTCCTCAGGCGCCGCTGGGGGCGTCCGGCTCGAGGGGCTCGCCGTCGTGGTCGAACCCGTCCTCGCCCTCCTCGGGCAGCCGGCGCCCGGCGAACCACAGGCCGCCCGCGACGAGCAGGACCGGGGCCAGGTACAGGAAGACGTGGTACCAGTGGCCGATGTGAGCGAGCACGGTCACGACAGCAACCATAGCCCCAGCGAGGTGAAGGCGACCATCACGGCCAGCATCCAGTACTGCGAGCGGGCCGCGGAGCGCGGACCACGGAAGGTCCGCAGGGCGATGTCGTGGGCCGCGACGAGGCCCGCGATGTGGCCGAGGACGAGCGCGACGACCTGGACGTACCAGACGGAGTTGCCGCTCAGCAGGCCGTAGTCGACGCCCCAGCCGGCGGTGCCGAACCAGTCGGCGCCCGTCCCCCGCGGGTCGGAGAACATGAAGCCGAGGGACTGGCCGCGCTGGGCCAGCAGCGAGATGTAGTGCGCGACCGCGTAGCCGACGGCGATCGGGACGATCGTCGGGGCGAAGCGGCCCATCAGCTCACGGGAGTCCAGGCGCGTCGGATCGACGGACCGGACGCCGGCGATGCCGAGGCGGACGAAGCCGCTGACCAGGCCGACGATCACGGCCAGGCCGACCGTCGCCGCCGCCGTCGCCGCGCCGTTGGCGGTGAACCCGAGGTCGGCGAAGCGGTCGGTCAGCCACACCCCCGGCGACCCGTCGGACGTCCACAGCTCGCCCGCCGAGATCCCGTCGAAGGTCGTGGAGCCGACGAGCACGAGGACGACCGCGGCCAGGCCCGGCTGCGGCCCGACGTCGGCGAGGCCCGTGCCCGGCCAGCGGAGGTGCAGGCGGCCGTCGGACCAGCGCAGCGGCGCCAGCGTCGACGCGAGGCCGAAGTAGCGGTCGAAGCCGTCCGCGTGGTCGAGGAAGCGGGTGCCGTAGACGCCGCTGCCGATGAGCATCGCCGCGCCGTAGAGCAGCGCGAGGAGGCCCAGGAGGTCCGGCGCGTCCTTGTCCGGCGCCGCGAGCTCCAGCCACGCGAAGGCCAGGAGGACCGCCGCCGCGGGCCAGAGCCCGAGGCGGGCCGGCCAGGGCATCGGGGCGGGCAGGCCGTCGGGGCCCGCGACGCGCCGGCCGATCCAGGCGGCCGCGTCGGCGATCGCCCGCCACGGGCTGAGGACGCGCCAGAGGTCACCGACGAACAGCGACAGCACGGGCATGCCGACCCAGAAGGCGACGTAGACCATCGTCGGCGCGATGTTCGCCTGGATGTTCTCGGTGCCGGTCAGGCCGGCCCAGACGGTGAGCGCCCAGAGCAGGACGCCGAGCGTGCCGAAGCCGATCCGGCCCGCCGCCCGGACCGCCGCCGGCACCGCGAACGACCGGCCCTCGGCGAGCTGGGCGAGCCGGGGCCGCGGCCAGAGGATCGACAGGCCGACGAACGAGACGACGAGGACGATCGCCGCCGCCCACGCGAACAGCCACTCGGGGATCGGCAGGCTGCGCGTGCCGCCCAGGCCGTGGGCCGCCGCGGGGGACGGGGCCACGAGGGCGGCCGTCGCGACGGCGGTCCCGGCGGCGAGCCACCGCCGTGACCGTCCCGGTCGTGCGTCGAGCATTCGCCGGATGGTAGGGAGCCGGTCGCGCGCCCGACCCCACCCCCCGCGGACGGCGTCCTCGACCGCCCTCCGCGACCGACGATGTACCGTGTCGGCCCTCATGCGCGTCCCCGCGGAGTCCATCCCCGCTCCCCCGTTCCCCCGCCCGGCGCTCTGGGCCAACGTGGCGATGCTGCGGATGGACCAGCAGAAGGGCCGGCCCGTCCTCGTCGAGTTCCTCGACGTCGCGCGGCCCGCGTCGGTGCGCAGCGCCCGCTACCTGCAGGCCTGGCACGAGCGCTACGAGTCCGACGGCCTGCGGGTCGTCGGGGTGCACTGGCCCGGCTTCGAGGTCTCGCGCGGCTACAAGCGCGTCGGCGCGGCGATCAAGCGCCTCGGCCTGACGTTCCCCGTTCTGATCGACGACGAGGGCGCGTACCGCGACGAGTTCGAGGCGCCCGGCTGGCCGTCGCGCTACCTCTTCGACGGCCAGAGCTGGCTCGTGGACTACGAGCACGGCGAGGGCGGCTGGCGCGCGACCGAGGAGGCGTTCCTGGAGCTCCTGGGCCTCGACGCCGAGCCGATCGCCCCGCTGCGCCCGGAGGACGCCGACGACGCGCTCCTGGTCATGCCCACGAACGACCAGGAGGGTCCCTGGTCGGGGTCCTACACCGCCGGCGAGGTCTGGGCGACGCTGGAGCCGCCGGAGGACGGCATCGGCTCGCTCGTCGTCAACGGCGAGACGGTCGTCGTCGAGCACCCCGGCGCGCAGCTGCTGATCGCCCACGACGCGTCGACGACCGGCGAGCTCCGGCTGGAGCCCGGCGACGGCACCGTGGTCCACGCCGTGAGCTTCGCGCCCGGCCTCGCGGCCCCGGAGTCCGAGGGGTAGCGCCCGCGATCAGCGGCGGGCGACGCGGATGCGCAGCTTCGCCGCCGTTCCGCCCTTCGGACGGACCGTGAGCGTCACCAGGCGGCCGGCGTCGGCCCGGGCGGCGCGGAAGACGAAGCTGCGGGCGGACGTCCCGACCCTCTGCAGCGTCTTCACCGTGCGCGAGCCGCGGCGGACGGTCACGTCCGCCGGACCGTTCGCCACCCGGACCCGCACCGTGGTGCGGCCGCCCGGGGCGAGCCGGCGCTTCGCGGCGGCGAGGCTGACCTTCGGCTTCTTCGCGGACCCGCCACCCGTGCCCCCGGCCGTGTCGGCCACGGCCGGGCAGCCGGACGGCAGCGCCTGGGGCTTCGCGTCCGCGGCGACCACGGCGGCGGCGTCGCTGACGCGGCTGGTGCCGTCGGCGGCTCCCACGTAGGCCCGGACCCGGTAGCTGCCCGCCGCCGCGGGGTTCGTCGCGGCGGGCGTCGACGTCGCGCAACCCTGCTCGTCCACGTTCAGGCGCAGGGTGACGCTCGTGAGCTTCGCGCCGAGCGGGAGGTCCGTCGGCACGGCCACCGCGATCAGCGTGGACCCGGCGGTGGCCACCGGGGCGCCCGCGGCGTCGAGGTCCGTCCCCGGCCGCACGGCCGCGGAGAACGAGCCGAACCCGGGGGTGGCCAGGCTCCAGCGGCCGGGGGCCCCGTCGCCGGGCCCCGCCGTCGAGACGGCCAGGCCGCTGAACGCGCCGAGCGTGGTGTCGAGGTCGAGCGTGCCGATCCGCCGGCCCGACGTCGTCCCCGGGTCCAGGGTGAGGCCCTGCACGGCGATCCGGACCTCCTTCGGCGCGGCGTCCGACGCCGGCTGGGCGACCCGGATCGTCAGCGGCCGCGGCACCGCGCCGGGCCGGGCGTCGCCGAGCACCACGGAGTCGACGCCGCCCGAGGTGGCGCCCGCGGTGGCCGGGACGAGCAGGAGGACGGACGACGCGGCCAGCAGGGAAGCGGCGCGAGGGGACGGGATGCGCATGGAGCGCAACCTACCCCGGCAGCGCCCCCAGGAGCTCCAGCAGCCGCGGAGCGCCGTCGGCGTCGACCCGGACGGCGCGCCCGGGCCAGTACGGGCTCCCCGGGCCGAGCCGCTCGCCCGTCGGCGCGCCCCCGGCGTGCACCCACGACCCGGTGTTCCACAGCGTGCCGCCGCGCTCCAGGCGCCACTCCCAGGCCGCGTCGCCCGGCAGCGGCCCGGCACGGTGGGTGTGGCCGACGATCAGGTGGGCGGGACGGAGGTCGAGCTGGCGCGCGACGCGATCCATGCCGCGCAGGCCCGCCACCCGCAGCGTGTCCGGGGTCAGCCGGTCGTCGAGGCCGTCGATCCCGGCGCGGCGCAGCGCCGCGACGACCCGCGGGACCGCGATCCGCAGGCCCCGCCCGGAGACGGACCGGCGGTCGTTCAGGCGCGCCCAGACGTTCGCCGACGCCCGCTGCGACGCGCCGACGCGGGTCCCCGTCGCGTGGTCGGCCAGGGCGTCCATCCAGCCGTAGCCGGGCGAGATCAGGCGCTCGAAGTCGTCCGGGGTGCGCAGCGCGTCGATCGCGACGCCGTGGCTGCGGGCGGCCAGACCGGCCGAGAGGCGCTCGAACGTCGGCATCCGCCAGAGCGCGTCGATGTAGTGGCCGTGCGTGACCAGGACGCCGCCCGTGCCCTCCGCGGGGGGCGGCACGAGCCAGGCGGCCGGGTAGGCGACGCGCAGGCGCGCTCCGACGCCTGCGCCGGAGTGCAGCGCCGCGCCGACCGCCACGGCCAGCGGCGAGGCCGTCGCCGGGTCGACCTCGGCGGCGAGCGCGAGCGGGTCGCCGCGCAGGCGCAGGTCGTGCAGCCACGGGCGGACCATCCGGTGGTCGTGGTTGCCGGCGAGCAGCAGCAGCTCGCGGTCGGGGCCGAGGGCCTCGCCCAGCCGGGCCAGGAACGGGCGCGCGCGCTCGAGGATGGCCCGCGGCGGCGCGTGGCGCAGCTCGAGCAGGTCCCCGGCGACGACCAGCCGCTCGACGCCGTCCAGCGCGGCGAACAGCGCGTCCTGGGCTGGCCCGGGGCCCCGCAGCAGGTCGATCCCCGAGCCCGACCCCAGGTGGAGATCCGAGACGACCAGCGTCGGGGGGACCGCCGCGTCCGTCACCGGCCCGCTCAGGCCTGGACGGCCTCGCGGGCGTGCTGCTCGACGCGGATCGCCTTGGGCAGCATGAAGCGGACGTCCTCGCGGACGACCTCGAGCTCGCGGACCTCCGTCGTCCCGCGGGAGCGGAAGAGGTCGACCAGGCCGGCGACGAGCTCCTCCGGCGCGCTGGCGCCCGACGTGATGCCGACCGTGCGCTTGTCGTCCAGCCACTCGTCCTGGACCTCGTCGACGTGGTCGATGAGGTAGGAGTCGGTGCCCAGCTCGCGGGTGACGTCCACCAGGCGCAGCGAGTTGGAGGAGTTCTTCGAGCCGATCACGAGCACGAGGTCGCACTGCTCGGCGAGCTCCTTGACGGCCGCCTGGCGGTTCGTCGTGGCGTAACAGATGTCGTCCTTGCGCGGACCCGTGATGTGGGTGAAGCGCTCGCGCAGGCGGGTGATGATGTCGCGGGTCTCGCCGACGGAGAGCGTCGTCTGCGAGATGTAGGCGAGCTTCTCGGTGTCGGGGTCGATGTCGAGCGTGTCGACGTCGGCGATCGTCTCGACCAGCGTGATGTGGTCGGGCGCCTCGCCCATCGTGCCCTCGACCTCCTCGTGGCCCGCGTGGCCGATGAGGATCATGTGATACCCCTCCTCGGCGAACTTCACGGCCTCGCGGTGGACCTTCGTCACCAGGGGACAGGTCGCGTCGATCGTGCGCAGGCCGCGCTCCGCCGCGTCGGCGTGGACCGCGGGGCTGACGCCGTGGGCGCTGAAGACCGTGATCGCGTTCGCGGGGACCTCGTCCGTCAGCTCGTCCACGAAGACGGCGCCGCGGGCGCGCAGGCTCTCGACCACGTGCTTGTTGTGGACGATCTCCTTGCGGACGTAGACCGGGGGGCCGTAGAGGTCCAGCGCGCGCTCGACGGTCTGGACGGCCCGGTCCACGCCGGCGCAGAAGCCGCGCGGGCGCGCGAGCAGGACGGTGTCCGGGGTGGGGAGCGAGGTCACGCCTCCATGGTAGCTGCCTGCGGGCCGCGGGGATACCGATTCCCGACCACCAGGGTCGGAGATCGGTCACGGACGGGGAGCCTCGGCACGCGGGCGCACCCGAGAACCTGGGTCATACAAGGACCGGGGACGCCCGGGCGCTAGGGTCGATCCATGAGAGCCCTGACCGTCGACGGCCCCCGATCGCGCCCGCGGCTGGCGGAGGTCCCCGCCCCGTCGCCCGGCCCGGGCGAGCTGCAGGTCGCCGTCAGCACCAGCGCGGTGTCGGGACTCGACGTCGCGATCGCGCAGGGCCGGACGCTCGAGCTCGCCGACCACGTCTTCCCCGTCACCCTCGGGCGCAGCTTCGCGGGGACGGTGACGGCGGTCGGCCCCGGCGTCGAGCGCCGGTCCGTCGGCGACCGGGTCTTCGGGCTCGTGCTCGGCGGCGTCGTCCAACGCGGCGCCTGGGCGGAGCGGATCGTCGTGCCCGACGGCGACCTGGTCGCGGCGATCCCGGACGGGGTCGACGACGCCGTCGCGGGCGCGCTCGGGCTCGCGGGCGTGGTCGCGATGAACCTCGTCAGCGCCGCGCGGGCCGCGCCGGGCCGCGAGCTCCTGGTCGACGGCGACGTCTTCGGGCTGGCCCCGATCGTCGTCGCCCTCGCCGTCGCGCGCGGGGCCCGCGTCGTGGCGACCGGTGCCGCCGACGACGAGGCGCTGCTGCGCGAGCAGGGCGCGCACGAGGTGCTCGACCCCGGGTCCGACGTCGTCGCCGCGCTGCGGGCGCTCAGGCCCGACGGCGTGGACGCGCTGGTCGACCTCGTCGACCGTGATCACGACGACTTCAAGGCCGCGCTGGGGGTGCTCCACGAGGGTGGCTACGCGGTGTCCGCCTTCGGCGCCGCGACGGGGTCCGGGCGCCCCGACGTCGACGTCACCAACGTCTTCCTCGAGCCGAACCCCGGGCAGCTCGACGAGCTCGCCCGGCTGGTTGCCGACGGGGCGCTGCGCGTACCCGTGGCCGCCACGCTCGACCTCGCCGCGATCGGCGAGGACCCGGCGACGTGGTCCTCCGGCCCGCGGGGCGTCCGCGTCGTGACGGTCTCGCCCGTGGCCGTGCCCGGGGCCTGAGCGGCCGGCGGCGCGGGACCGCCTCCGCCGACGGCCTGAGCGACGGTCCGCGCCAGGCGTCGGCGCCCCGCCGGGGTCCGGCCGCGGAACGCCCGCCGTCCCGGCTCAGCGGCGGCGCTCGGCCGTCAGCCAGCCGACGACGGTCTCCCCCGTGGCGTCGAGCGCCCGCTCGGACAGGTGGTCGATCGTGTCGTCCACGGTGTTCTTCTGCGGGTGGTCCCAGTCGATGAGGTCGACGGCCGGGACGCCGGCGCGCAGGAACGGCAGGTGGTCGTCGACGATCCCGATCCCCGTGCCGGCGAAGACCTTCCCGACGCCGGCCCGGCCCGCGGCCGCGCGGACGCGGCGCCAGAGGGTCCGGTCCGATCCGAGCTCGCGCGGGAGCCGCAGACCCCGCCCGGCGACGTAGTCGGCCAGCACCAGCGAGCCGACCTCCGAGGCGTGGGCCGCGGCGTAGGCCGTCGAGCCGCGCAGGCCGTCGCGCTCGAACTGGTCGTCGTCGCCGCCGGGCGGCAGCTCCTCGCCGTCGAAGAGGACGAAGCGGACCTCGCGGGCGCCGGCGGGCCGGGGCCGGCGCGAGAGCGCGCGGGCGGCCTCGAGCACGACGGCCGTACCGGCCGCGGAGTCGTTGGCGCCGACGAAGCCGACGGGCAGCAGCTGGGTGTCGTAGTGGGCGGCCAGGACCACGGCGGGGGCCCGGCCGGGGATGCGTCCCACGAGGTTGACGAGCCCCGGATGGCCGGTCACGGGCTCGCTGCGGGCGTCGGGCAGGCGCCGGAGCAGCTCACGGCGGACGCCCGCCAGCGCGTCGCTGCCCGCGGGCCGGGGTCCGGCGGCGACCTGGAGCCGGACGAGCCGCAGGGCCCGCGCGGCGTCGAACGCGGAGGTGCGCGCCTCCGGGACGGCCGGGTCGGGCCGGCGGGCGGCCGCGACCTGGCGGTCCAGGGTCGCCCGCGTCGGCACCCCGTCCGCGGCCGTCGTCGTCGCAGGGGCGGCGGCCTTCGTCGGCACCGTCGCCACGGAGTTGCGCGTCGACGTCGTGGTGCGGCGCTCGGGCCGGTTGCCGGAGATCGCCTGGACCAGCGCGAGCAGCACCGCGGCCCCCAGCGTGGCCGCCACGACGAGGAGCACGATCCGGATCGCGGAAGGGCGCTGACGGTGCATGCCCCGGCAGCCTACGGACCCGGTGCCGCACGGTGACGGGGCCCGGCACCGCAAGTAGGGTGGGCGATGGCCCGTCGGGGCGGTTGCTCGCCGGGCCGTGGCATCCCGACGACCGAGGACTCTCCCCATGGCCCAGCAGCGCTCCGACCGGCTCACGGCCGTCGACGCCGGCTTCCTCCACCAGGAGGGCCCGGCCTCGCACATGCACATCGGCGGGCTCACGGTCTTCGAGGGGCCGCCCCCGTCCTTCGACGAGGTCCTCGAGACCGTCCGCGGCCGGCTGCACCTCCTGCCGCGCTACCGCCAGCGGCTCGAGCACGCCCCGCTGCAGTCGGGCAACCCCGTGTGGATCGACGATCCCGCGTTCAACCTCGAGTACCACGTGCGCCGCACCGCGCTGCCCGCACCGGGCAAGCGGACCCAGCTTCGCGAGGCGACGGCGCAGATCTTCTCGCAGCGCCTGGACCGCTCGAAGCCCCTGTGGGAGCTGTGGGTGATCGAGGGGATCGAGACCGACCGCTGGGCGATGATCTCGAAGACCCACCACGCGCTGATCGACGGGCTCAGCGGCATCGACATCGCCACCGCGCTGCTGGACCTCGGCCCGGAGCCGATGGTCGTCCCGCACCCCGACGAGGCGTGGCAGCCCCGCCCGGTGCCGACGCGCGCCGAGCTGCTCGCCGAGGGCGTCCGCGGCGCCGCACGCGCCGGGATCCTGGGGACCGCCCGCGCGGTCGAGGCGCTCGGCCGTCCCCGGGCCGCGCTGGGCCGCGCCCGCGAGGTCGGCGAAGGCGTCGGCGAGATGGCGTGGGCGCTCCTGAACCCCGCCCCCGCGACCCCGCTGAACGTCCCGATCGGCCCGCACCGCCGCTACCGCGCGGTGGAGTGCGACCTGGCGACGTTCAAGCGGATCAAGGACGCGTTCGGCGGGACGGTCAACGACGTCGTCCTCGCCGTCGTGACCGCCGCGCTGCGCGAGTGGCTGCGGGAGCGCGGCGTGCGCACCGAGGGCCTCGAGCTGCGCGCGCTCGTTCCGGTGTCCACCCGCGCGAAGGACGAGCAGGGCCAGCTCGGCAACCGCCTGACGGCGATGCGCGGCCCGCTCCCGGTCTACATCGACGACCCGGTGCAGCGGCTGACGCTGATCCGCGAGGCGATGAAGGACCTGAAGGAGAGCAAGCAGGCGCTCGGCGCCGAGGCGATCGCGAACGTCCAGAACTTCGCGCCGCCGACGATCCTCGCGCAGGCCTCGCGGCTGACGTTCTCCACCCGCCTCTTCAACCTGCTCGTGACGAACGTCCCGGGTCCGCAGTTCCCGCTGTACTTCCGCGGCCGCCGGATGGAACGCGCCTTCCCCATCGCGTTCCTGCCCCAGGACCACGCGCTGGCGATCGCGATCCTCTCCTACGACGGGGCCGTGAACTTCGGCCTCATCGGCGACCACGACGCGCTGCCGGACCTCAAGCTCATCGCCGACGGCATCGCGCAGGAGATCGACCGGCTCGACGCGCTCGCGGCGCAGGTGGCGGCGGAGCGGGAGACCGCGGCCGGGTCGCGCTGAGGGCCACCGCTACGGCCGCGTCAGCGTGATCGCGCGCTTCGCGGAGAGCTTCGCGCGGTTGCCGGCCCGGTCGACCGCCCGGAGCGTGAAGCGGACCTCGCCGCGCGGGACGTCGACCGTGAGGCCGCGGCGAGCGGCCCCGACGTACTGGAACCTCGCGCCGTCGACGCTCCGCCACAGCTCGACCGTCCGGATCCCGGACGGCACCAGCGGCGCCGGCGAGCGGTCGGTGCCGCGCCAGCTGAGCGTCGCCGTCGGGCCCGCGATCGCGCGGGAGCCGGCCGCGAACGTCGCGGACGGGGCGCGCAGGTCGATCTTCCGCGCGGCCTCGACGGCCGCCTCCCCGTCGACGACGCCCCAGCCGAGCGCCGGGGTCCAGCCCGCGGCGCGCTTGGCGGTGCGCTTGAGCAGGCTGACGATCGCCGCGGACCCGAGGTCGGGGTTGGCGCTGCGCACCAGGGCCGCGACGCCCGCGACCATCGGCGTCGCCATCGACGTGCCCGCCTGGTACGCGTAGCGGGTGTCGCCGCGGATGCTCGTGCGCGTCGCCGCCGCGGCGCCGGACGAGGTCGGGCTCTCGTCGGCCGGCACGCCGGGCGGGAACGCGCCGACGATCCCGGGGGGACCGCCCGCGCCCTGGTCCGCGTACGCCCCGTAGGCCGCGACGCTGACCTGGCTGCCGGAGCCGGCGAACGACGCGCGGGCACCGGCCGCCGTGGCCGCGGTGACGGTGAGCCCGATCCCGGCGTCGGGGTCCGAGCCGGTGCCGGAGGGCTGCAGGACGTTCGCGGGCCACCCCTGCTCGGTGGTCGGCACGTCCGCCGCGGTGCGTAGCACTCAGGATTTCGAAGGGCACCGGACACGCAGATCGCACGGGCCGCCGACACGGTCGGCAGGATCCGCCCCATGCGCTCAGC
>NZ_JBFAPC010000092.1:0-23462 GCF_040675535.1 Patulibacter sp. NPDC049589
GACCGCGCCCCCGTGCGGCGCGGGCCGGCGCCGAGTCGCGGGCGTGGCGGGCTGGCTCGCGACGGTCGCCCTCCTCGTGGCGGGCGGCGCCGCCGTCGCGTCGACGCTGGACCGGGCCGTCGACGACGCCCGCGACGACCCGCGCGTCGTCGAGCACGCCCTCGCGTCGAACCCCTTCGGCCCGCGCTCGATGCTGCGGGAGGCCGCGACGCGCCGGGGGCTGGCCCGCGTGCGGGCCGCCGCCGACGCGGGCGACCGCTTCGACGGCGTCGTCGTCACCCCCGAGCGGCTCCAGGTCACCCTCGTCGACGCGCGCGAGCAGGCGCGATGGGTCGCAGTCGGGCCCACCGGCCGGATCAGCGAGACGGACCTCGGGACGCGATCCGGGCCCGCAGCCCCGCTGTCGGAGCTGCGGGACGTCGATCCCGGCCCGGCGGCCCGCCTCGTCGCCCGCAAGTACCGGGCACTGCGCCCGGACGCCACGGACCCGACGCTCGTGCTCTCCGTCGGCTCGGTCAGCACCACGAGCACGAGCGTTCGCGACCTCGCCGCCGCTCTGGCCGGCCAGAGCCCCCGGACGACGACCTCGTCCAGCAGCTCGACGCGGTGGGTCCTGCGGTGGACGGCCTCCTTCCGCGGGGTCCGCAGCGCCGACGCGACCTGGCCCCTGGAGCCCCGATGAGCACCGAGACCGCCGGCCGGCCGCCCCGGATCGTCCGCCCGCTCCTCGGCGCCGTCCTGGTCGTGGCCGCCGCGGCGCTGATCGCCCAGGGGGCGTTCCACCTCTCTCGCGCCCCGAGCGCGTGCGGCGGCGACGCCGGCGCCGCCTGCCCCGACTGGTTCGTGTTCGGGCTCGTCGGCTTCTTCGTCGGGCTCCTGGCGCTCGCGCCGCTCGGCATCGCGCTGCTGGCCCCGGTCGTGCGCCGGGCGGCCGCGGGCGCCGTCGCGCTCTGCCTCGGCGCCGCGGCGGCCGGGGTCTACGTCGCCGGGTACGTGGCCGAGCCGGTCACCGACGGCCGGGTCGGCTACGGGATCGCGGCCGGCGTCACGGGGGCGCTGGCGCTGCTCCCCGCCTGGGTCGCGCTGCGCCCGCACGGGGCCGGCTGGGAGGAGCGCCGCCGGCGGGCGGTCGAGACCCTCGAGCGCCATCGCGCCGAGCAGCACGTCGGCGAGGCGGCCGGCCCCGCCGTCGACGTCGCGCACCTGATCGACCTACACCGCCGCAGCGCGATCGACGACGAGGACCTGGTCGCCGGCCTGCGGGCGCTGCGCGGCGGGGGCTGACCCGGCCGCCTCATCAGGGCGGCCGTCGGCCCCGCCCTCCGTCCTGACCACCGCCCCTGCCGGGTGCGGCGGCGGGCGGTCAGCCGCCGGTGCGCGCCGGGTAGAGGTGCGCGCCGAGGCGGTCGAGGCCGGAGACGTCGTGGACGTCCTCGGCCAGCTGCGGCACGAGCAGCACGCGCTCGTCGCCGGGACCCGAGAGGTGGGCGGCGACCATCGCCTCGTCGTGCGCGGCCTGGATCCGGACCCGCTCGTGCATCGCCGCCGCGCGGGCGGCGAGATCGTCGTCGAGGGTCGCCGCGAGCGCGTCGCGGACGGCCGCCTCGTCGTCGCCGCGGTCCGCGCGGGTCACCCGGTTGACGACGAGCCCCCCGTAGTGGATGTCGCGGCCCTGCAGCGTCGAGCGGAACTGCGCGGCCTCGGCCAGCGACTCCGGCAGCGGGGCGGCGACGAGCAGGAAGACCGTGTGCGGCTCGGCCAGGAGCGCCTGGACCGCCCGCGCGCGCTGGGAGAACCCGGCGCTCATGCCGCCGAGGACGCCGAAGAACTCGATGAGGTCCGACAGCAGGTCGACCCCGAGCGCCCGCTTGAGCAGCCCGGTGAAGACGCCGGCGCCGCGCCCGAGCAGGCCGAGGCCGCCCGAGGCCGGGCGCAGCAGCAGCTGCAGCGCCCGCGAGTCGATGAACGCGTGCAGGCGCTGCGGCGCGTCGAGGAAGTCCAGCGCGTTGCGGGTCGGCGGCGTGTCGAGCAGGACGACGTCCCAGCGGCCCGACTGCAGGAGCTCGTGGAGCTTCTCCACAGCGGTGTACTCCTGGGTGCCGGCGACGGCACCGGAGAACTCGCGGTAGACGCGGTTCTGCAGCACGCGCTCGGCGGCCTCGTCGCTGTCGGCGTACTGCCGGATCAGGCCGTCCCAGGTGCTCTTGGCGTCGAGCATCACGACCCACAGCTCGCCCGGTGCCGTGCCGCCCAGGCCGCCGTCGACCTCCAGCGGGACGCGGACGGGCTCGTCGGCGACGCCCTCCAGGCCCAGCGCGTCGGCCAGGCGCCGCGCCGGGTCGATCGTCAGGACGCAGACACGGCGGCCGCGGCGCGCCATGCCCAGGCCGATCCCCGCCGCGGTGGTCGTCTTGCCGACGCCGCCCCCGCCCGCGAGCACCACGACGCGCGCGTCGCGGAGCGTGGCGTCGAGGTCCAGGGTCGAGCTCAGGCCCGGCGTGGCGGCGCTCACGCCGCGTCCTTCGCCAGCAGGTCCGCGAGGGCACCGAGGTCGGCGCGCAGGACCTCGGCGGGGCGCCGCTCCAGTGCGGTCAGCGGCACGCGGTCGGGCAGTCCTTCGCGCAGCCGGGCGCGCTGCGTCTCCTCGCGGCGGGCCCGGCGGTGCTCGACGACGATCGGGGCAGCGGCGCGCAGCGCGACGCAGTCCGCCGCCCGGACCGCGACGCCCCCCGTCGCGTCGGACGGCCCGCCGGAGGCGTCCGACGCCAGCGCGCCGACGGCGTCCGCCTCGTCGTCCTGCAGCAGCGTCCCCAGCGTGCGGTTGAGGACCACGAGCCCGAGGTCGACGCGCAGCTCGCGGAGCGACGCCGCGGTCTCCAGCGTCTCGTTGACGGGCGTCTCCTCCGGCAGCGCGCAGAGCACGGCGCCGGTGCGGGCCGGGTCCTGGAGCAGCGACGCCATCTCGTCGGCGCGCTTCTTGATCGGGCCGCCGCGGGCGAGCCCGCCGTACGTGGCGGGCGAGCGCAGCATCGCGAGGGCGTGGCCGGTCGCCGGCGCGTCGACGATCACGAGGTCGTAGGTCGGGTGCCGGCGTCCGCGGTCCCGGCGCGTCAGGTCCCAGAGCCGGTCGACGGTGCTGACCTCGCGGAGCCCGGGGGCCGCCGTCATCGTCAGCGTGAACAGCCGGTTCTGGAAGATCACCCGGTGGACGGCGGCGCCGACCTGGCCGCGGAGGAAGTCGTGGGCGGCCGCGATCGGCTCGATGGCCAGCAGCGACAGCCGCTCCTCGACCTTGGTCTCGTGGTGCCCGACGGGCGCGTGGCCGAACAGGCCGGACAGCCGCTCGCCGGCGATCTCGGCCACCAGGACGCGCTTGCCCTGGCGGGCGGCGAGGACGCCGAGCGCTGCCGCGACGGAGGTCTTGCCCGTCCCGCCCTTGCCGGTGACGATGAGGAGGCGGCGATCCAGGAGGGCCATCTGTGACACAGGCTACGGTCCCGAAGCTTCGGCCGAGTAAAGGCGCGCCGGCGACCGGACGGACGGGCGGTCCGGCGGCGCTGCGGGCGACCGGCGGCAGCGCGTCGGCGCGTCCGCGCCCCGGTCCCGCGATCGGCGTGGCCGGAACGGCGCGGGGTCGCCCCAGCGCCGCCCCGGCCGTCCCTCAGCGCCCCACCACGACGACCGGCAGCGAGACCGTCGTCCGGCCCGGCGCGGTGATCCGGAAGATCGTCGCCGAGCCCGCGCCGCCCGAGGGGGTCAGCGTCGTGCGGAAGCGGCCGCGAGCGTCCGTGCGCACCGTGGTGCGGGGCGCCTTGGCCGTGCCACAGACCGTCGTCCCGGTGATCGTCAGCGTCGTCGCGCGGTGGACCGTGGTCACCCGCCCGTCGACCGTGACCCGGCCGCCCGAGAGCCGCGTCGTGCGGAAGATCTGCGCCTCGCGGGTCGCCTTCAGCGCCCGCGAGCGGGCGGACCCGACGACGAGCCGGTAGCGGGCCCGCGCCCGGTCCTTCGCGCGGTGCGGCGCCAGGACCGACGCCGAGACGGAGCGGTCGGTGCGGATCTTCGCGGTCCCGACCTTCTTGCCGTCCCGGCGGACCTCGACCGTCCGGCCGACGAGCGACGGGCCCGCGACGCCGGTCAGCCGGACGCGCGGCGTGCGCGCGGTGCCCGTGGCGCGGATGCCGACCAGCTCGACGTACGGCGCCGCGCAGGTCGGCGCGGGCTTCGCCACGACCGGAGGGGCGCCGGCGGGCGGCGCGGCGCCGGCCGGCGGCGCCGGCACGGGCACGACCTGGACCGCGAACTCGCGCTCCGTCACGTTGCCCTGCGTGTCCTGCGCGCGGACCCGGACGACGTGCGCGCCGGGGGTCGTGGGCGTCCAGGTGGCGTCGCCGCCCGGGTTCAGCGGCGTCCCGTCGACGCTCCAGCCGATCGCCTCGACGGCGTTCCAGAGGTCCGCAGCGGTCGCCGAGAGGTTCAGCGGCACCCCGACCGTGACCGTCCCGGGCACGGTCGCCGTGATCGCCGGGCCCGTGCGGTCCAGCAGACCGGACTGCACCGCCTCGACGTGGCCGTCGTCGCTGTCGGGGACGTTCCGCCAGACCGCGGTGAAGCTGCCGTCGCCGTAGGCCGCGACCTGCGGGCCGCTCGACTGCCCGGTCGGCGAGGACGCGAAGCGCTGCACGGACTCCCAGGCGCCGCCCGGGGCGCGGGTCCGGCTCTCGAGGAGGGCGTCGTCCTCGACCAGGTCCTCCCAGACGACCGTCGCGGTGCCGTCGGGCGCCACCGCGACGTCGGACTCGCCGTTCCACGGGAGCGGGCCCGCCACCGTCTCGGGCGCGCCCCAGGTGGAGCCGGCGCCGAGCGTCGCCGTGTCGACCTCCGCGTCGGGCGCCTCGTTGCCGACGTCCCAGGCCGCGACGAACCCGTCGTCGGAGGCCGCGACCTTCGGGAGGGTCACGTCGGTGTCGGGGCGGCTGATGGACGAGACCGCCCAGTCACCCGTCGCGCTGCGGACGGCGGAGCGGGCCGCGCGACCGGACGGGCCGTCCTCCTGCCAGACGACCGCGACCCGGCCGTCGCGCGCGACGGCGAGATCGGGCTCGGACGCGTCGCCCTCCGAGAACCCGCCGTACGCGCTCCGCACGCCGTCGTGCCAGTCGACGACGGCCACCGAATCGGTGTCCTGGTCCTCGTACGCCGCGACGAGGTCGCCGTCCGGGCGGTAGCCGATGCGGGGCTCGTTGGGCTCGCCCTCGACCGTCTCGGGATCCGCCGACCACGTGTCGCCGACGAGCGTCCCGATCCGCAGCCCGTCGGGGGAGTCGCCGTTGTGGTGGACCCAGGCGACGGCGATCCTCCCGTCGTCCGCGACCGTGGCGAACGGATCGTCGACGTCGCCGAGGTCGATCCCGGACGGCGACGAGACGACCCACGGGCCCGCGCCGCGGCGCACCGCCACGCGGACGATCGTGCCGAACGTCGTGTCCTCGTACCACGAGACGACGGCCTCGTCGTGTCGCCCGGTCGTCACCTGGACGTCGTCGACCGCCACGAGGTCGCCGAGGTCGTCGACCTCGGGGTCCAGCGCGGTCAGGTCGACGGCGTCGGCCCACGGCGCGCCCGGCGCCCGGGTCGCGACCTTGACGACCGGGCCCTCCGAGTCGTACCAGGCCGACACGGCGGTGCCGTCCGAGGTGGTGGCGACCCGCGGGTCGTTGACGGTGCCGGGGACGGGGGCGTCGAGGTCGATCGCCGCTCCTCCGAGGCCGGCGCTCCAGGTGGCGGCGCCGGCGACGGCGGGCACGCCGAGGGCGGCCGCGGCGGTGGTCAGGACGATGAGGGATGTTCGGGGGACACGCATGGGGCCGCGATCCTCACCGAACCCGCCTCCGCGATCCACCAGAAATCGCAGATTTCACCCCGGTAGCGGGAATATCACCCCGGTGGAGCCGCATCCCATGCGGGTGGCCCGTGCCTGACCGCGGTCCGGCGCGATCTCGACCCGAGACGCACGGGTCGGGGCCCGCACCCCACCCCTCGGCTCAGGCGTCCCAGAACTTCTTGTACGTGATGCTGTCTCCGCCGCCGACCTTCGTCGGGTCGCCGGCGGGCGAGCCGAAGATCAGGAGGTCCATGCCGTCGGGGCCCGCCTCGAACTGGCGGATGACGTCCGGCGCGATGCGGAGCGCGTCGTACTGCTTGAGCTCGATGAAGTCGTGGTCGACCTTCACGCGCCCGGAGCCGGCGATGATCACGTGGATCTCCTCCTGCTCCTTCTGCTTGTGACCGAAGGGCTGGCGCTGGCCGGGCTTGATCCGCTGGAAGCCCAGGGCGCCTTCCTTGCTGCCCAGTGCGGCCCGTGCGAAGCGCGTCTCCAGTTGGTCACCGAACCCGGCGGTGGACGCCAGATCCTTGATGTCGTCGAGGAGGTGCACCTTCGTCACGTTGTTCGCCATGCACCCATCGTCGCACGGACACCCCGGACGACCGCGCGTGCCCGCGCCCGGTATGCGCGCCCGCCCCGCCCCCGCGGGCCGACACCTACCGGCGGTCGAAACGCGCGGCGAACCGGCATGATCCACGCCATGAGCGCACCCTCCGGTTCCCGTTCGCCCCGTCCGCTGCGTCCGCGCCGGACCTGCCACTCGGTCCCGGGCTCGAGCGAGAAGTTCCTCGCGAAGGCCCCGACGCTGGCGGCCGACCAGGTCTTCCTGGACCTCGAGGACTCCGTCGCCCGCAGCGAGAAGGACGCCGCGCGCGCCCGGATCATCGAGGCGCTGAAGACCCTCGAGTTCCCGGCGGAGAAGACCGTCGTCTTCCGCGTCAACGGCACCGACACGCCGTTCTACTACCGCGACCTGATCGACGTCGTCGAGCAGGCCGGCGACAAGATCCACGCCGTGATGCTGCCGAAGGTCCAGACCCCGGGCGACATCGAGATGACCGACAAGCTCCTGACCCAGATCGAGCTGGCGAAGGGCTACGAGGTCGGCCGGATCGGCATCGAGGCGCAGATCGAGGACGCCAAGGGCCTCGTCAACGTCGAGCAGATCGCCACGGCGTCGGACCGCATGGAGACGCTGATCTTCGGGCCGGGCGACTACTCCGCCGCGATCGGCATCCCGATCACCCAGATCGGCGGCACCCCGGCGGGCTACCCCGGCGACCACCTGAACTACCTGTACTCGCGCCTCGTCGTCGCGGCCCGCGCGGCCGGCATCCAGGCGATCGACGGCCCGTACGCCGCGTTCAAGGACGAGGAGGGCCTGCGTACCCGCACCCAGCTCGTGCGCGCGCTGGGCCTCGACGGCAAGTGGACGATCCACCCCGCCCAGATCGACGTCGTCAACGAGGTCTTCACCCCGACGAAGGAGGCGTGGGAGAAGGCCGAGGCGATGCTCGCCGCCTACCACGAGGCCACCGAGGCCGGCGCCGGTGCGGCGATCTTCGACGGCGAGATGGTCGACGAGGCCAACCGCAAGATGGCCGAGCGGATCGCCGGCCAGGGCCGCGCCGCCGGCTACGCGGCCTGAGCACCGACCCGCGGGAGCACGCCGGCGTGCTGCGGACGACGGACGGGAACGACGGCGACCTCGAAGTCGCGCTGATCACCGGCGGGGCGTCGGGCATGCCCGTGCCCGACCAGGAGTCGCACCTGCTCGTGGCGGCGCTCGCGGACCGCGGCGTCCGGTCGGCGGTCGTCGCGTGGGACGACGAGCGCGACTGGTCGCGGGTGCCGCTCGTCGTCTGCCGCTCCCCGTGGGACTACGTCGCCCGCGCCGACCCGTTCCTGCACTGGGTCCGGGCGACCGGCGCCGTCACCCGGCTGCTGAACCCGGCCGGCCTGCTCGAGTGGAACCTGCACAAGCGCTACCTGACCGATCTGATCGAGCGCGGCGTCCCGGTGGTCCCCACGACCGCGCTGGGGCCCGGCTCCAGCGCGGCCGCGCGGACGGCCGCGCTCGCGGTCGAGGGCGACGTCGTGATCAAGCCCGCGATCTCCGGCGGCGCGAAGGGCACGATCCGGGTCGCCGCGCAGACCGACGAGGCCCGCGAGCACCTGGCGGCGCTGCTGCGCAGCGGCGACGCGCTGGTCCAGCCGTACCTGCCGGAGGTCGAGGACGGCGAGGTCTCGCTGGTCCTCTTCGCGGGCGAGCTGAGCCACGCGGTCCGCAAGGTGCCCGCGTCCGGCGACTTCCGGGTGCAGGAGGAGCACGGCGGGGTCGTCCTCCCCCACGACCCGACCGACGCCGAGCAGGCCGTGGCGCGCCGCGTGCTCGAGGCTCTGCCGTGGCCGAGCACCTATGCGCGGATCGACCTCGTCACCACGCCGGACGGACCGCTCCTGATGGAGGCGGAGCTCGTCGAGCCCGAGCTGTTCCTCCGCGCGGTCCCCGCCGCCGCGGGCACGTTCGCCGACGTGCTGGTCGCGGACCTGCGGGGCTGAGCCGCACCCACGCGCCTGGCCGTTCGCCGCGGGACGAGGTCCCGCGGTGCTAGTAGGCCTGGCGCGCGCGGCGCGGGCCCGGGCCGCGGCCCTCGCTCGGGCCGTTCTTCTGCTCGTCGAGCGCCTTCTGCTTCGCGGCGGTCTTGCTGACGACCTGGCCGATCAGCTTGATGTACTCCTCGACGCCCGAGGCCCGGAACTTGCCGTGGTCCCACGCACGGACCCAGGCCTGCAGGTCGTTGAGGTCGTTCATCTCGTTCAGCAGGTCGCGGCGGATCGAGACCGTGACGCGCGCGTCGGGCGCCATCGCCTTCGTGACCTTCGGACCGGGCATCTGGACCCGGATCAGCTGGACGTCGCGGCCGCCCTGGACCTCCGCCGCGGCGATGATCTTCAGGGGCTTGAGGGCGGGGACGTGCTCCAGCAGCTGCTTCAGTGCGACTTCGACAGCGGTGCGGGAGTCAGCGTTCGACATGGATGGACTCTACCGCCGTACCGCGTCGGCCACGGCAGCGCTCGTTGCACCGCCATCGCGAGGAACCCCTGCGCGGACGCGGTGCCGCGGGCGCTCGCGTAGCCTGACCCGCGTGCCTGAGCTGCCCGAGGTCGAAGCCGCCCGCGCCCTGGCCGAGCGCTGGACGGCCGGACGGACGATCGTCGAGGTCGACGACGCCGACGAGTGGGTCTGCCGCCCGCACACGCCCGGGGAGATCGCGCAGGCCATCACCGGCAAGCGGATCGCCAGCGTCGGCCGCGTCGGCAAGTCGCTCTGGATGGACCTCGAGGACGGCCCCCGGCTGGGCCTGCACCTCGGGATGGCGGGCCGCCTGGTCGGGCTCGGCGGCGAGGGCCTGGAGGGCGCCACAGCCGTGGGTCCCGCCGACGGCCTGTACTTCAAGGGCATCGACGTCCTCGACGACGACGGGTCGCGCTTCGGGTCCGCCGGCGAGCCCCTGACCGCCCGCGAGCGCGAGGACTGGTCGATGCCCGTCCGCAGCGGCACGCGCTCGCTTCCGGGAGACGGGGCCTGGAGCCGGTTCGCGATCGACCTCGACGACGGCGGGCGGCTGATCCTGTTCGACAAGCGCCGCCTGGGCCGCGTCCGCCTCGATCCCGACCTCTCGCACCTGGGCCCCGACGCGCTGCTGATCTCCGAGGACGAGTTCGTCGCGCGCGTCGGCCGCGGCGCGCTGCCGTTGAAGGCCCGGCTGATGGACCAGTCGACCCTGGCCGGCATCGGCAACCTGCTCTGCGACGAGCTGCTCTGGCAGGCTGCCCAGCCGCCGCTGCGCCCCGCGTCCGACCTCTCCGAGGACGAGCTGCGCGACCTGCACGCCGCGATGATCGCCTCGACCCGCGAGGCGATCCACCGCGGCGGCGTCCACATGGGCGACGTCATCCCGCACCGCAAGAAGGGCGAGCACTGCCCGCGCTGCGGCGGGGCGATGGTCCGGGCGACGGTCGGCGGCCGGACGACCTGGTGGTGCTCCGAGGAGCAGGCCTGGCCGCCGGCCTGAGCGGTGGGCGACGCCGCCGGCTCCCGCCGGCCCGGACCGGCGGGGGACCGGGCGGGCCCAGGACACTGGCCCGTGTGCCCGCGCCACGGGAGGCGGACGGCCGCCCACGCCGGGGAGGCCGCCCGTCCCTCCGCCCCGCAGCGTGAAGTCCGCGTGGGTCGGACCCGCCCGACGAGCCGCCGACGCAGAGCGTCCGCTTCCACGGGTTCGCGGTCTGCGGGCGGGTGTCGTCGTTGGTCCGGGGCCCGGTGTGCGTCATGCCGAGGATCGGCATGTGGGCCGCGCGGAAGCGCTCCGCGACGGAGGAGTCGCCCGTCGCGACGTCGCCGCCGATCGGAACCGTGCTCAGTCCGCGAGACGCGCCGCCCAGCGCCCGCCGGCGCGCGTCACCACGACCGGCAGCCCGAAGCACGCGGAGACCGGGTCCGAGGCCAGGACGTCCGCCACCGGGCCCGCCGCGAGCACGTGACCGTCGCGCAGCAGCAGCGCGTGCGTCGTCGTGGGCGGGATCTCCTCGAGGTGGTGCGTGACCGTGATCGTCGGCAGGTCCGGCCAGCGGCGCGCGCTGGCGACCAGGGCGGCCACGAGGCGTTCCCGCGAGGGCAGGTCCAGGCCGCTGGCCGGCTCGTCGAGGAGCAGGAGGTCCGGGCCGTCGTCGTCGGGCGTGGCGGCGGCCGGGTCGTCCGGCGTGGCCGCCCCGCCGGTCGCCTCGCCGGGATCGGAGGCCCCGCCCGCCGCAGCGGTCGCGTCGCCGACGGTCCGCCCGGACGGCGTCGCGTCCCTGTCGGCGCTCCGCCGCCGCATCCCGGCGCCGCTCCCCGGCCCCCCGGCCATCAGCGCCCGCGCGAGCAGCAGCCGCTGCCGCTCCCCCTGCGAGCAGTCGTCGAAGCGGCGCGGCCCGAGCACCTCGGAGCCGGTCAGCGCGAGCAGCCCGTCGGCCCGCTCCTCGTGCTCCGGCCCGAGCCGCCGGCGCTGCGGCGCGAGGCTGCCGAACGCGCCGGAGAGGACGACGTCCCGGCCGTCGAGGCCGCGCTTCAGGCCGCGGGCGGTCGCCGCGTCGACGTGGCCGATCCGCTCGCGCAGCGCCCGCATGTCGACGCCGCCGATCCGGTGGCCGAGCACGTGGACGGTGCCCTCGCTCGGGTGCGTGACGCCGCCGGCGAGCTGGAGCATCGTGCTCTTGCCCGCGCCGTTGGGCCCCAGGACGACCCAGTGCTCCCCCGCCCCCACCCGCCACGTGACGTCGGCCAGCAGCACGAGCTCCTCGCCCGCCCGCCCGTGCCGGCGCACCGTCACCCCGTCCAGCGCCACCGCGTCGTCGCCCATCCTCGTCCCGTCGCCCCTCGTCGCTCCACCCGGCAGGGACGGGACGCTACCCCGGTCCGCCCGCGGTCCGCGGTCCCCCGCGCCGCGGACGCCGCACGCCCCAGCGCCCCGTTCAGCGTCCTCACACCGATCCCACACGTGCCGACGGCCCCGTCCGCCAGACTCCGCACATGACCGAGCGCTTCGCCACCCCGCCCCCGGGCGGCACGGACCGGACGTACGGCCTCTCCGACGAGGTCGGCCTCTACCACCGCACCTACACGACGCTGCTGCGGTCGACCGGCGAGACGCGCCTGCGGGTGCTCGAGCCGTCGCACGTCGCGATGGGCTCGAGCCTGCACCCGATGGCCGGCCGGGAGGAGGTCGACCTGGGCGCGTTCCTCTACGCCGTGCGGCGCCTGCCCGACGCGATCGCCGAGGCGCGGCTCGTCGTGCTCGGCCAGGAGCGCGCGCAGTTCGACGCGGTCGGGATCGACCTGACGGCGTGGCCGTCGTCGGAGGCCCCGGCCCGCCGGCGGCTCTGGCACGTCGGCGGCGACACGCTCGCCGTGCTGATGGCCAGCTCGTCCGACGTCGACGACCTGATCCCGACGCTCGTCGCGTTCCAGATCGAGTGGAACACGATCCGCGCGCACCTGCGGGGCTCCGGGCGCGCCGAGATCCCGGTCGAGCCCGCCGAGCTGGCCGTCGCGGTCGGCGGGACCGAGGACGACTGGGTCCGCCTGCGCGAGTCGTGGGGCGACGCCTTCGAGCCGCGGCTGCGCGGCATGCGCGACCGCCGCTGCGACTTGAAGCTGCGGTCGCTCGGCATGAACTACGTCGGCTACGCCCGGCTGACCCGCGACTGGTGGCGGCCCGTCAGCCGCGCGATGGTCCGGGAGGAGCTGCACGAGCGGCCCGTCTACTTCGTCTCCTCCAACACCCACGCGCTCGTCAACCTCGTGTCCGGCATCGCCCGGCAGAACGCCGACGGGCTGCTGCGCGAGGTCGAGCGCCACGGCCCCGAGGACCTGCGGCTCGAGCTGGACCGGATCCGCGACGGCCGCAGCGAGGGCTCGCTCGAGAACCTCCTGTACTTCGCCGCGCGCGGCGCGTTCGAGCGTCACCCCGAGGAGCGGATCGCCGCCGAGGCCCGGGTGGGCGTCATCGACCTGCTGCCGCAGGGCGCCCTGCGCGTCCCGGCCCAGGTGATGGCGCTCGACCGCCTGGACGTCGAGCACCTCGACCCGCGCCTGGGCGCCGTCGACGCCGCGGCGCTGAAGGCCAGCGACGCGGTGATCGTCAACATCGACTACCCCCTGGGCAGCTCGGCGTACAACATCCTCCGCGAGGTCGCCGTCGACGTCTCGCGGCTGCGCGGCGTGTACGTCCTCGGCAAGGCCGCGACGCTGAACGCCGACGTCGGCGACGTGATGATCTCCGGCGTCGTCCACGACGAGCACACGCGGACGACGTACTGGCTGGACAACGCGTTCGCGATCGAGGACCTCCAGCAGGACCTGCGCTACGGCACCGGCCTCGACAACCAGAAGGCCGTCACCGTCCGTTCGACGTTCCTGCAGAACCGCGACCACCTCGACTTCTACTACCGCGAGGCCTACACGGTGGTCGAGATGGAAGCCGGCCCGTTCTGCGCCGCCGTCCACGAGCTCGCCGACGCCGACCGCCACCCCGTCGGCGACGCCGTCTCGCTCACCCGCACCCCGCTGGACTTCGGCGTCATCCACTACGCGTCGGACACCCCCTACACCCAGGCGCGAACGCTCGGCGCCCGCGGGCTCAGCTTCTTCGGGATGGACTCGACCTACGCGGGGTCGCTGGCGATCCTGCGCCGGATCCTGCGGCTCGAGGGGGCGATCGGGCGCCGGTAGCGGTCAGCGGACGCGACGCAGGTCCGTCTGGGCGAAGTCGTCGCCCTTGAACAGCAACGGGGCGTCGCGGACGACGGCGGCGGCGTAGGAGAAGCAGTCGCCGACGTTCAGCCCCGCGGGGTGCCGTCCCTTGCCGAAGCGCCGCCACGCGTCGTGGGCGACGCGGGCGTGCGTGGCGTCGACGGCGAGGATCTCGTCGATCGCGCCCTCGACGAGCAGCTCGAGGTCGCGTGCTGCATCGGGTCCCTGCCGCGCCTCGACGACGATCCCGGCCTCGACGATCGAGACCGCGGACGCGGCGACCGCGACCCCGGTCATCGCCGCGAGATGTCCCTCCGCGTCGGCCTCGCCGAGGACGATCGCGACGAGCGACGAGGTGTCGACGACGATCACGACGGGAGGCCGCGGTCGTCGTAGCCGAGGATCTCCTCGGCCGGACGGTCGTCGATCACGGGCCGTCCCCGACCGCGCGCGATGATCCCTTCGAGTCCGGGCGCCGCGGTCCGCCCCGCCGCTCGCAGGGTCTCGAGCCGCTGCTCGATCGCCTCGCGCAGGGCCTGGGTGATCGGCTGGCCGGTGAGCGCCGCGAGTTCGCGGGCGAGCTCGTCCGTCCGCGGATCCTTGATGTTCAGCGCCATCGAGGAAGACTACCAGGCAGATATCTTCCTTCTTGTACGGATCCCGGAGCTGCGGGCCTCTCGCCGGCCGCTTCGCGGCGGGCCACCGGCGCGCGTACCTCGTAGGCTCGGCCCCATGCGCGTGGTGGAGTCCGTCGTCCTGTCCGTGGTCCTGGGAGGGGTCCTGCCGGCCGCGGCGGCCACGGCGGCGGACCCGCCGACCGCCGCGGAGCCGACCGTGGCGTGGGTGCAGGCCACCACGTCCGTGCGGGCGGGTGGCCTGTGGGTGCAGTCCGCGGGCACCGCGCCACGCCGGCTCGCGCCGCTGCCCCGGGACGCCGCCGAGGTCGACCCCTTCACGCTCGGCTTCGTCGACGTGCGGGTCTCGCCCGACGGGCGCCACGTCGCGTACGGGCGGTACCCGGAGGAGCACACCGGCTCGGACTCCCCCGGGCTGACGATCGCGGACGTCACCACCGGGCGGTCGCGGTCGCTGCCCGGCGGCGGCGGGGTGTCGTGGTCGGCGGACGCGCGGTTCGTCGCGACCACCTCGCGGACCGCGATCCTCCGTTGCGCGGTCGCGACCGGGCGCTGCACCCGGTGGGCCCGGCTGCCCGGGGACGAGGACGTCTCCGACGGCGGCGAGGGCCTGCGCGCCACCGGGATCGCGATCTCGCCCGACGGCTCCCGCCTGGCGTACGTGCCCCACGGTGGCGACGAGGACCCCGAAGGGGTCGTGGTCCTCTCGACCGGCCGGCGTGTCGTGCGCCACCTCCGCGCGCCCGCCGGGGAGATCCTCAGCGAGGCGGTCGGCTGGACGCAGACCGGCCCGCTGGTCACCGGCATCGGGCTCGAGGAGGAGGGCACGCTGCTGCGCCCGGCCGGGACGCGCTCCCGGCGGCTGCGCGTCGCGGCGCACGGCGACCAGGACCGCGACGTCGGCGAGGCCCCGACGGTCCTCGGCGTCACGTCGTCCGGCCGGTTCTCCCTCGGCGACCGCCTCGACGGGGACGCCGGCGAGCTGCCGTACGAGGTCCAGCTCGCGGACCTGCGGCACGGCGGCGTGCGCGTGCTGGCGCGCGGCGAGGGCGTGGCCTCGGCGGGGATCGCCCCGGACGGCGGGGCGGCCGCGTACTCCCCGGACGGCCGGCGGATCGTCCTGCGCGGCCTGCCGTCGGGCGCGATCCGGACGCTGGTGGACGCGGGCGCCGGCGACGCCGACTCGCCGCTCCTCGTCCTGCCGTCCGCCGCGTGGCCGGCCGCCGCGGCGTCGCCGCACTGACCGGACCGGACACCCGCGCGCCGGGGCGGGGCGCCGTCCGCCGATCGCCCGGCGGATGCGCATCGGGCGGCCGGCGCGCCGCGCGGCCGGGGCGCTCGGCCCCGCCCGCGCCGTCCCGGCTCAGCCCTGGTTCGCGCGGTTGACCGCGCTGACGATCGCGTCGAGCGACGCGCGGACGATGTTCTCGTGGATGCCGACGCCCCAGACGGTGCGTCCGTCGATCGAGCAGCGCACGTAGGAGGCCGCGCGGGCGTCCTCTCCCCCGCCGAGCGCGTGCTCGACGTAGTCGTCGACGCGGACCGTGATCCCGATGCCCGCCAGCGCCTTGACGAAGGCGTCGATCGGGCCGTTGCCGACGCCCTCGAGCCGCTGCGGCTGCCCGTCGACGTCGAGCTGGACGCCCAGCTCGTCGGTGCCGTCGGGACGCGACGCGGTCCGGTGCTCCCACACGCGGAAGCGGCCCCACGGCGGGGTCGATCCGGGCAGGTACGCGTCCTGGAAGATCTCCCACAGCCGGCCGGGCGTGACCTCGCCGCCCTCGGCGTCGGTGCGGGCCTGGACGACCTGGGAGAACTCGACCTGCAGCAGGCGCGGCAGGTCGAGGCCGTGCTCGGTCTTCATCAGGTACGCCATGCCGCCCTTGCCGGACTGGCTGTTGACGCGGATGACGGCCTCGTACGTGCGGCCGACGTCGTGCGGGTCGATCGGCAGGTACGGCACCTCCCACTCGAGCGTCTCGACGGGGACGCCCGCGGCCTCGGCCTGGGCCTCGCGCTTGCGGAAGACCTTGTTGATCGCGTCCTGGTGGGTGCCCGAGAACGACGTGTAGACGAGGTCGCCGCCGTAGGGCGAGCGCTCCGGCACCGGCAGCTGGTTGCAGTACTCCACGGTCGCGCGCACGGCGTCGATGTCGCTGAAGTCGAGCTCCGGGTCCACGCCCTGCGTGTGCAGGTTCAGCGCGAGCGTGACGAGGTCGACGTTTCCGGTCCGCTCGCCGTTGCCGAAGAGGCAGCCCTCGACGCGGTCCGCGCCGGCCATCAGCGCGAGCTCGGTCGCCGCGACGCCCGTCCCGCGGTCGTTGTGCGGGTGGACGGAGACGATCACCGCGTCGCGCTTGGCGAGGTTGCGGTCCATCCACTCGATCTGGTCGGCGAAGACGTTGGGTGTCGAGACCTCGACGGTCGACGGCAGGTTCAGCACCATCGGCTGCTCCGGCGTCGGCTGCCACAGCGCGGACACCGCGTCGGACGCGGCCAGCGCGACCTCCGGCTCGGTCAGCGAGAACGTCTCGGGCGAGAACTGCAGGCGGACGTCGGTGCCCGGCAGCGACTCGACGCCGCGCAGGACGTCCTCGGCGCCCGCGCGCACCAGCGACAGCAGGCCATCGGTGGTCTGCCCGAGCACGTCCTCGCGCCACAGCCGCGAGGTCGCGGTGTAGAGGTGCACCAGCGCCCGGTCGATGCCCTCCAGCGACTCGAAGGTCCGCTCGATGAGCTCCTTGCGCGCGGGCGTCAGGACCATGATCCGGACGTCGTCGGGGATCGCGTCGTCCTCGATCAGCGAGCGGACGAAGTCGAAGTCGGTCGCGCCCGACGCCGGGTAGCCGACCTCGATCTCCTTGACCCCGATCGACACGAGCAGGTCGAACATCCGCCGCTTGCGGTCGGTGTCCATCGGGTCGATCAGCGACTGGTTGCCGTCGCGCAGGTCGACCGCGGCCCAGATCGGGGCCGTGTCGATCGTCCGGGACGGCCACTGGCGGTCCTCGAGCCGGAACGGCACGCGCTGGTGGAACGGCCGGTACCGGCCGGACGGCATGCCGCTCGGCTTCTGGAGGCTCCAGGTGGGATTCGTCTCGGTGCTCATGCTGGGGCGCTCCCGTCGGAAGTGGATGAGGTCGGAGTGCCGGCCGGGATTCCCGGCGCGGCGGTGGTCGCCGGATCGGCGGAGGTCCCGGGGGCCGCACGGGTGGCGGATCCGGGAGGGGTGGAAGAGGGGTCGGCGGCGGCCGGCGTGGAGGGCCCGGTCGGGGCGGATCCGCCTCCGGTGGGTGCGGGCGTCGCCGCGGGGACCGAAGGTGGCGGGGTCGCGGGGCCCGCGACGGCGGGCTGGGCGGCGTTCGCGCGCAGCGACCGGCCGGTCACGGTGACGTTCGCGTGCGTGGCGGCGATCGCGGCGTCGGGGTCGCCGGAGCGGATCGCGGCGGCCAGGTCGGCGTGCGCGCGGGCATCGTCGACGACGTCGAGGACGGTCTCCTCGACGACGTGCACGAGCGCGGCCCGCAGCGCCCCCAGGAACGAGGAGAACATCTCCTCGAGCAGGACGTTGTGGGCCGCCGCGACGATCGCGTGGTGGAACGCCAGGTCGGCGTCGACGAACGGCTCGACCTCGCCGGTCGCCCGGGCGGCCTCGCGGGCCCGGAGCGCCGCGTCGATCGCCGCCAGGTCGGCGTCCGTCCGGCGCTCGGCGGCCAGCCGCGCGGCCTGGGACTCCAGGGCCTCGCGGACCTCGTAGACGTCGAGCACGTCGGCCCGCCGGACGCGCGGGTCCCACTGCGGCGCCGGCTCCAGCGCCAGGACGTAGGTGCCGGAGCCCTGCCGCGTCTCCAGCTGCCCCGCGGCGACCAGGACGCGCACGGCCTCGCGGACCGTCGAGCGGCCGACGCCGAGCTGCGTGGCCAGCACGTTCTCGGCGGGCAGCTTCGTCCCGACCGGCCAGGCGCCGGCGGCGAGCTGCTCGCGCAGCTGCTGGGCCGCGAGCTCGCCCAGCGAGCCGCGACCGAGGGAGGTCATCGCCATCGGACGCGCAGCCTACCAAGTCATCAGATGTCTGCGATCTGCGGTCTTCGGGCCGCTTGCCCAGGTCGAGGAGGTCGAGGAGGTCGAGGAGGTCGCCGTGACGCGGGGCTCGCCAACCGGCAGCCCCGGCCGCGGAGACACGCCGGGTTCCCATCGGCCCGGCCCGCGGGAGCTAGTGTCGAGCCATGCTCATCGTCACCAGCAACGACGTCCCCGGCCAGGAGATCGAGGAGGCGCTCGGCGAGGTCTTCGGCCTCACCGTGCGGTCCCGCAACATCGGCTCGAACATCGGCGCGGGCTTCAAGTCCCTCGTCGGCGGCGAGCTCAAGGGCATCACGAAGATGCTCCACGACTCGCGCGAGGAGGCCCTCCAGCGCCTGCGCGACGAGGCCACCGCCAAGGGTGCCGACGCCGTCGTCGCCTTCCGCTTCGAGACCACCGAGTACGCCCAGACGGGCACGGAGATCTGCGCCTACGGCACGGCGGTGCGCCTGCGCCGCGGCTGAGAAGTCCCGGTCAGCCGAGCAGGACGACCGTCTGGTTGACGGTTGGTGCCGCGTAGTCCATCTACTTCAATCTGGCGGAAGCCGAGCGAAAGAGGCCCCTCGCGGACACGGACTCGAACGATTCCACCTGCTTGCGCGATGCCTTCTCCATCAAGTCGAGGACGCGTTCGCGTTCGGCCCCCGTGACAAGCGATCCGCCGTCCACAGGGTCAACCAGAAAGACCTCTTCGAACCGATGCCCGAACTGGTCGAGGTACTCGATCTCGACGTAGATGTCGAGATTGATGAGGAACGTCTGATTGCGCCGAGCCGCGAGTCTGCGCGCAGACGCCTCCAGTCGATCGAAGTCGCGCTCATTGTCGACAGCCCCCGAGATCGTCGCGAGCGTGCCTGATGGTGCACCCGTCTTCCTGACGACGTAGAGGTAGTGGTCGAGGATCTCTTCGTGCTCGCTCTGCCCGGTGAGATTCGTGAGCTGCGAGCGCAAGACCGTGAAGGGGTTCACGGCGACAACGCGAGCTGGAGCCCCGACGTTGCCGATACGAACCTCCTGGGTGATCGTGGTTCCGGCCCTCTTCGAGAGGGCGTTCGCGGTGAGAAAAGGAGCCGCCGTTCTCTCGCTGATCTCGTTCTGGCGGGTCGCGATTCCGTTCGCGCGCACAGCTACGACCACCGCGGAGATCGCTACGACCACAGCTGCGAGTGCGACGGTCCTCTCGACCCACGTCGTCTTCCCGTCGCTCATCGTCAGGTCCCGAAGACCCGGTCCCCCGCGTCGCCCAGGCCCGGGCGGATGAAGCCGTTGTCGTCGAGCTCGCGGTCGAGGACCGCCGCGATGATCGGCACGTCCGGGTGCGCGGCCTGGACGGCGGCGACGCCCTCGGGCGCGGCCACGAGGACGACGAGGGCCAGCTCGCGGGCGCCGGCCTCGCGCAGGGCCTCGAGCGCGTGGACAGCGCTGCCGCCGGTGGCGAGCATCGGGTCGAGGACGAGGGTGCGGGCGACCGGGACCTGCTCGGGCAGGCGCTCGAAGTAGCGGCGCGGCTGGAGCGAGACCTCGTCGCGCTCCAGGCCGATGTGGCCGACGCGGGCCTCGGGGACGACGTCGAGGAACGCGTCGAGCATGCCCAGGCCGGCGCGCAGGACGGGCACGAGGACGACGTCGCCGGCGATCCGGGTCGCGGTGGTCTCCTCCAGAGGTGTCGTGACCGTGCCGGTCTTCGTCGCGAGGTCGCGGGTGGCCTCGACGGCCAAGAGCACCGCCGCCGCCCGCAGCGCGCGGCGAAAGCCGGCGCGGTCCGTGGCCTCGTCGCGCAGCACCGCGACGCGATCGGCCAGCAGGGGGTGGTCGACGACGCGGAGGTCCGGCACGCGCCCATGGTCCCACGCGCCCCGGACCGCCTCCGGCCCTCAGCCCGTCGCGTCGGTCCGCCGCACCGGGAAGCCCGCGTCCCGGACCGCCGCGAGCACCGTGTCGGCGTGGTCGCGGCCCTGGGTCTCGAGGACCAGCCGGACCGTGGTCTCGCCGACGTGCATGTCGACGCCCTCGCGCACGTGCTGGACTTCGACGACGTTGGCGCCGACGCTCGCGATCGCGGTCGCGAGCCCGACCAGCGCGCCGGGCCGGTCGGGCAGGAGGGCGATCAGCCCGAGACGGCGGCCGACCAGCGACTCGTGGCGGCGCGCGATCTCGGCCAGCAGGCCCAGGTCGACGTTGCCGCCCGAGAGCACCAGCACGGTGCTGCCCTGCGCCGGGCGCGGCACCAGGTCCCGGAGCAGCGCCGCGAGCCCGACGGCCCCCGCGCCCTCGACCACGAGGTTGACGCGGTCCAGCAGCAGCACCATCGCCTCGGCGATCGAGTCCTCGTCGACCGCCACCAGCTCGTCGACCAAGGCCTCCACGAGCGGCCCGGTGTACTCGCCGGGCGTCTTGACCGCGATGCCGTCCGCGATCGTCGTGACCGGCCCGCCGGGGCGCGCGAGGCCGTCGGTCGGCGAGACCGGCGAGCGGCTCTCACGGGACGCGCGCTGCGCCCCGCGCGCGGCGGCCCGGACGCCGACGATGCGGACGTCCGGCCGCTCGGCCTTGATCGCCGTCGCGATCCCGGACACGAGCCCGCCCCCGCCGACCGGCACGACGACCTGGGCGAGGTCAGGGATCTGCTCGAGCAGCTCGGACCCGATCGTGCCCTGGCCGGCGACGACGTCGGGGTCGTCGAACGGGTGCAGGAAGACCATCCCGGTCTCGGCCGCGTGCTCCTTCGCGGCCGCCAGCGCGGCCTCGACCTGCCCGTCGACGAGCCGGACGTCCGCGCCGAGGGCCCGGCACGCCTCGATCTTCGCGATCGGCGCGCCGACCGGCATGTAGACGACGGCCGGCAGGCCCTTGGCTCGGGCGGCCTCCGCCACGCCCCGGGCGTGGTTGCCGGCGCTGCCCGCGACGACCCCCGGCGCGGCCTCGTCGCCGAGCGCCGCGAGCTTCGCGAGGGCGCCCCGCAGCTTGAACGCGCCGGTCCGCTGCAGCGACTCCGCCTTCAGGTCGACGGGCGCGCCGAAGCGGTCGCTGAGCCCCGACGAGCGGATGACGGGCGTCACGCGGACGATCCCGTCGACGGCGGCGCGGGCCCGTGCGCGGCGCTCGGCGTCGGGGGCGGCGTCGGGCAACGGGGCGGGCATCGGCTCCGACGGTAGCTCGCCGGGCGCAGGATCGCCGCCCGGGACGGCCGCCGGGCAGGCGGCAGCGGGGTGAGGACCTGGCCGTCCCGCCATCCGCGGTGGGCGTCGCGGGGGCGCTGAGCCCAGCCCTCGCCGCCCGGCCCGGCCCGGCCCGCCGCCAGTCGCGTTCGGCCCCTACTGGCGCCGGACCTCGCGCCCCTCCGCGTCGAACCACTTCGCGCCCGACACGTTCGCCGCGCGGTCCGGGTCCTCCTGGTCGACCCAGTAGGCGTTGCCTTCGACCGGGACCTCGACGGGCTGCCCGGCCCGCACCGGGATCTCGACCCGCGCGACGCCGTCGGGCACCACACCCGTCGCGGCGACCCAGCCGCCCCACGACGTGCCGCTCGTCACCCGGCCTGCCACGACGTCCGCGGCCGTGCCGCACTTCACACCGCCGGACGGCTGCGGCATCCGCGTCCGGGCGCCTCGCAGCATCACGTAGTGCGTCGTCCAGAGCAGGCACAGCCGCTCGTGCTCGACCTCCCGCGGCCACCCGGGATCGCTGCCGTCGATGTTCGTGCCCGTGCGCTCGATCGAGACGAGCACCGAGATGCCGTCCTCACGACGCTGCAGCAGCCGCACGCTGCCCAGGCGGACGCCGTCGGCCGCCTCGGCGGGCAGCCGGCGGAGCACCGCCTCGACGGCCGGGGAGCGGTCCTCGTCGGTCTGGTCGCGCCTCAGCGCCGCGACGGCCGCGAGCTGGTCGGCGGGGACCGGCGTGGTGGCGGTCGACGGGTGTCCCACTGGGTCGCCGCCGTTGGTCGGCGACCACGGCGTCGTCGCCGCCAGCGCCGAGCCGCCCGCCAGCGCGACGCCCACGCCGAGCAGCACGGCGCCGCGCCGCGAGAGCCACCGCAGCCGCCGAGGAGCGGCCACGCGCCGGACGGGGTCGATCGCGTCGGCGATCGTCCGCCGGGCACGCTCCTGGGTCGCCGGACCGGCCCCGGGGTCGAGACCCGCGTCCGCGAGGGCGCGGACGTCGCGCAGGAAGAGCGGGGCGTCGTCGTGCTCAGGCATGGGTGTCACCGGTCAGGAGGTGGGCTTCGGGGTCTCGGGGGGTGGGGCGGGCGGACGCACGCGGGACGCGGTCCGCCGGGCCGGCGTCGCGGGGCATCCGACCGGTCGGCGCGGCGGGAGCGCGCAGCCCCGCCGGCAGGGCGTCGTCGAGCTGCCGCCGGACCCGCGCGAGACGGGAGGCGACGGTGCCGACCGGGACCTCGAGCGCGCGGGCGGTCTCCTCGTAGCTGAGCTCGCCCCACGCGACGAGGAGCAGCGTCTCGCGGTCGGCGGCCGACAGCCGGCGCAGGGCGCGGGCGACGTCGGGGTCCAGCCCCGCGGTCGGGCCCGGAGGCGCATCCGGTGCGGGACGACGGCCGGCGGCGCGCTCGATCGCCCGCAGGCGCCGCCGCTCCGCCCGCCGCTGCTCGTGGATGACGTTGGCCGCGATGCCGTAGAGCCACGGCAACGCCGGCCGCACGTCGTCGCCCCAGGCGCCGGGCCGGCGGAAGGCGCGGAGGAAGACCTCGGCCGCCGCGTCGTCGGCGGCGTCCTCGCCCAGGCGCCGGCGCAGGTAGCGCACGATCGCCGGCAGATGGGCCACGTAGAGCGCGACGAACGCGGCGCGCTGCGCGTCGTCGAGGGGCGGGGGTTCGGGACGGGACGGTGAGCTCCTCATGCACCCCTCCCTGACCGGACGGCCCCGGGAGCTTCACGCGGATGCGCGGACCGCCGGGGCGTCCCGGCGCCGGCGCTCACCGGGTCAGCCCGGCAGCAGGACGTCGGCCCGCGCCCACGGGGTCCCCGCCTGCACCACCGCGCGCCCGGCGACCTGGTTGGCCAGCTGGGCCATGAACGGCGTGAAGCGCAGGACGATGCCCGTGGCCGTGACGGTCGACCCGGAGCGCGAGAACGACGCACCGCCGACGTCGGCGTCGAACAGCCGCATCCGGCCGGCCGGCCCGCCGCTGTCCCCCGTCAGCGCCGGGAGCAGTCCGAGCTCGAGCCGCAGTCCGAGCCAGCCGGCGCTGCCGATCGTGCCGTAGACGACGACCCGCGCGTCGACGTCGACCGAACCGGTGCGGGTCGCGGGGTCGAGGCTGCCGCCCGTCACCGGGGCGGTGAGGTGCAGGTCGGGCCGCAGGCCGGCCTCGGGGCCGTTCAGCCACGGCAGGACGCGGGCCGGGGTGGCCGAGAGCGCCTGTGTCGTCGCGAGGTCCAGCTGCAGCTCGACCCGCCCGCCCGTGATCGGGGTGCCGGTCGTCGGCGCGGGCACCGGGGTCGCCGGCACCGCGGGAGCCGCGGCGCGCAACCGGAGCGCGAGCGTGCCGAGGGCCGTCCCGGCCCGGGCGGAGCTCAGGCCCGCCCGGCGCAGGGACCGG
>NZ_JBFAPC010000093.1:0-23444 GCF_040675535.1 Patulibacter sp. NPDC049589
GCAGAGCGGCCCGCGTCGCGCGGCCCGCTCCGCGCGTCCGTCGGCGCCCTGCGCCGCGCGACCGGTCCCGGCGGCGACTGGCCGCGCACGCGGCGCGTGGTGCCGTGGGTCGTCGCGCTGTTCGTCGCGATGCTCTTCCTCGTGCCGTTCGACGCGGTCGTCCTGCCGGTGAACCTCGGCGTCGACTCGAAGATCGACCGCGCCCTGATCCTCGCGCTCGCGCTGGCGGTCGTCGTGGCGTGGCTCGGCGGCGGCCGGACGGCCCCGCGGCTGCGGCGCAGCCCCACCGACTTCGCGCTCCTCGCGTTCGGGTCGGTCGTGGTCCTCAGCCTCGCGCTGAACCTGCCGGACCTCTCGCACGCCGGGCAGATCGGCCTGGCGCTGCGCCGGGTCGCGCTCCTGGCGTCCTATGCGGTCTTCTTCTACGTCGTGGCCTCGTGCGTGCGGCCCAGCGAGGTCCCGCACCTCGTCACGCTGATCATCGCGGCGTCGGTGCTGACGGCGCTCGGCACGATCGTCGAGTACCGCTCGCACGTCAACGTCTTCTACGAGACCTCGCGCGCCCTGATCCCGGGGGCGACGGTGACGCCCGTCCCGGTGGCGCCGGACCTCGCCCGGGCCAACGTCGTCGGGCCCGCCGGCCACGGGCTCGCCGACGCGACGCTGCTGACGATCGCGCTGCCGTTCGCCGTCCTGCGCTTCGTCGAGCGGGCCGGCTGGCGGCGGCTCCTCTACGGCACCGCCGTGGTGCTCGTCGTCGCGGGTGGGATCGCGACCGTCCGCCGTACCGCGCTGATCGCGATGGCGCTCGCGCTGCTCGTCGTCGTGCTCTACCGCGGCCGCGAGGTCTGGCGGTACCTGCCGCTGCTGCTCGTCGCGCTGGCCGGCGTCAGCGTCCTGGCGCCCGACGCGCTGAGCGGGATCGTCGACCAGCTGCGCAACGTGCAGAGCGACAGCTCCGCCGGCGACCGGATGTCGGACTACCCCGCCGTGATGCCGGACATCGCGTCGCACCTGGTCGCCGGCCGCGGCTTCGGGAGCCTCGACATCCGCAATTACCGGATCCTCGACAACCAGCTGCTCGGCACGCTGATCGAGACGGGGGTCCTCGGCCTCGTCGCCTTCCTCTGGGTGGTGGCCTCGCCGCTGCTGACCGCCCACCGCGTCGCCCGCGCCGGTGGCCCGCTCTCGGGCGCCGCGGTGGCGATCATCGCCGCGAGCGCCGGCTTCCTCGCCACGAATCTCCTCTACGACGCCTTCGGGTTCCGGCAGGCGATCTACGGCTTCTTCCTGATCGCCGGTCTCGCGGTCGTCGTCGCCCGCGGCCACGACGAGGAGCGCGTGGCGGCGGACGGCACGATCGTCGTCCCCGGCTCGACGGCGCGGGGATCGACATGAGTGGGACCACCGGCACGGAGGAGGCTGCGATGGTGCGCACGAAGATGATGACGGCGGCGGCGGAAGACACGGCGCTGCCGGGGGCGGACGCGGACCGCCTGCGGGTGGCGATCGTCGTCTGCTTCCTCGACGAGGAGGCGCTGCTGCCGACGTTCCTCGCGTCGCTGGCGGCCCAGACGGTGCCCCCGGAGCAGGTGCTGCTCGTCGACGACGGCTCGCGGGACGACTCGTTCGCGCTGGCGGCGGCGTTCGCGGCCGAGCACCCCTGGGCGCGGGCGCTGCGCCGGCCCCAGCGGCCGCAGGAGGGGGATCGTCTGGTCAGCGCCGCCGAGCTGCGGGCCTTCCAGTGGGGGGTCGAGCAGCTCGCGGAGCCCTGGGACGTCGTCTGCAAGATGGACGCCGACCTCGACCTGACCGCGACGCTCGTTGCCCGGGCGCGGGAGGCGCTCGCCGCCGATCCCGGGTTGGGGATGGTCGGCAGCTACCTCCGGGCCCGCCACCCCGACGGGGTGCTCCGGCGCGAGCCCCACCCCGAGGTCCACGTGCGGGGACCCAACGAGTTCTTCCGCCGGGCGTGCTTCGAGCAGATCTCGCCCCTGCCGGCGATCCTGGGCTGGGACACGATCGACGAGCTGCGCGCCCGCCGCCGGGGCTGGCGGACCCGCAGCCTCGAGCTGCCGGAGGGCGACGTCGTCCACCTGCGGCCGACCGGGATGCACGGCGGTCGTCTGCGGATGTGGCGCCGCCACGGCCGCTGCGCCTACGGGGCGGGCACCCACCCGCTCGCGATCCTCGTCGGCGGCCTCTCCCGCGCCCGGATGCGCCCCTACGGCCTGTCGGGCCTGGCCTACGTCTGGGGGTGGGCCTGGGCCGCCCTCCGACGCGTGCCCCGCGCCGACGCCGACACTCGCCGCCACGCCAGGACGGAGGACGTCGCCCGGCTGCGGGCGGCGTTCCGGCGGAGTGCGGCGCGGGTCGATCCGCGGGGGTGAGGGCGCGGGGCGGGCGGTAGGGGACGACGCGGAGCGGGCGGCAGGGGACGGGTGGGGCGGCAGGGGACGACGCGGGGCAGGCGGCAGGGGACGGGTGGGGCGCGGGCCGGTGCAGGCCCGGGCCGGCCGCAGGGCGTGGCCGCTCCGACGGGCGGGCGCCCGCCGTGCCGGGCACGCACACCAGAAAACCTTCCTGCCAGGTACGGAATCTGGTTCGGGTGGTCGGCCGGCGGCGGTTCGCGGAGGGCAGCGGATCCGCCGGGCGTGGGCCGGCCGCGCTGACCAGGAACCCTTCCTGCCAGGTACGGAATCTGGTTCCGGTGGTCGGCCGGCGGCGGTTCGCGGAGGGCAGCGGATCCGCCGGGCGTGGGCCGGCCGCGCTGACCAGAAACCCTTCCTGCCAGGTACGGAGTCTGGTTCCGGCCGTCTCGAGGCCTACCGACCACTGTCCCCGCCCCGCCCCGCCTCGCCTCGCCTCGCCCCGCCCGGCCCCGCCCGGCCCCGCCCGGCCCCGCCCCGCCCGGCCGAACGGGCCGAGGGGGTCGGTATCAGGCCCCCGGCCCGTAGCCCGCGCGCCAGGTCGCGCGATCGCGCCAGACCTGGGTCCAGGCGGTGGCGTGGGGGCGGCCCAGGGCGGCGGCGACCCGGGCGCCCGCCGCGCGGAGGGCCACGCCGACGTGCAGGAGGGCCAGCCCGGCACGGGCGGCGAGCGGCGGGTGGTGGCGGCGCAGCACGGTGGCCTTGGCGCGGTGGATCAGGACGAGCTTGTCGCCGGACGAGGACGACGACGCGCCGCCGAGGTGGACGACCGTCGCGTGGGGCACGTGGAGGGGCCGGGCTCCGAGGGCGCGGGCGCGCAGGCAGAGGTCCTGGTCCTCGCCGTACATCCAGAACCGCAGGTCGAACCCGTCCAGGCGGTCCCACAGGGCGCGGGGGAGGAGCAGCACGCACCCGGTGAGCCAGCCGACCTCGCGCACCGTGTCGCGCCGCCAGCCGCCGATGCCCTCGGGGTTCAGCCGGCCGTGGCCCGGGAACGCAGTCGACAGGCCGGAGGCGAACAGCGCGAGGCTGCGGACGGTCGTGGGGCCGAAGCACGAGGTCGGATCGAGGTCGCCGTCCGGCGTGACGGTGCGGGCGCCGTAGAGCCCCGCCGCCGGGTGCTCGTCCGCGAAGTGGTGCAGGCGCTGCAGCGCGCCGTTCAGGACGACCGTGTCCGGGTTCAGGAGCAGCAGATGGCGGCCGCGGGCCTCGCGGGCCAGGAGGTTGTTGCCGCGCGCGAAGCCGACGTTGTCCTCGCGCGCGAGGAGCCGGACCTGCGGGAACTCCGCGGCGATCATCTCGGCGGTGCCGTCCCCCGACGCGCTGTCGAGGACCAGGACCTCGAACGCGACGCCGCGCGTCTCGCGGTAGACCGAGGCGAGGCAGTCGCGGACCATCGCCGGGTGCCGGTGGGTGACGATCAGGATCGAGAGGTCGACCGGGCGGTCGGACCTGAGGGCCGCGACTGGGTCGTCAGTCGTCGGGTGATCGGACCGGGGGGCCTGGACCAGGTCGTCGGTCGTCGGGTGGGGGCCGGTCGGGTGGCCGGGTCCCGGGGCCGGGACCGCGTCGTGGGTGGTCGAGACGTCGACCGGGTGGTCCGTCATCGCCAGTCCTTCCGCGGCACGTAGCCGACGGTGCGGGCCGCCGGGCCGGTGCGGGGACGGTGACGCCACTGCTGCCGATCGGCCACCACGCCGCCTGCGCCGCCGACGACGACGCGCGTCGAGGCGAGCGCCCCGGTGACGCGTGACGCGCCGCCGACGACGTCGCCGCGGCCGCGGCCGCCGGTGATCTCGCCGGCCAGCAGGTTGTGGGCCTGGAGCCGCAGCGTCACGCCGGGCTCGCGCAGGTAGCCCGCGGCCAGCACGTTGTTGGCGATCACCGCGCCGTCGGCGGCGGACGGCGCCGGCTGCTTCGGCGAGTGGCGCAGCATCAGGCCCTGGAACCGCGAGTCCGCGACGGTGTTGCCGACGAACCGCAGGCGCGGCGTGTCGATCATCTGGACGGCGGCGGCGCCGGCGCCGACCAGCAGGTTGTTCTCGACGCTCAGGTCGCGCACCGGCCCGCCGATCGTCGGCTCGACGAACAGCAGCTGCACGCGCGAGTCCGTCAGGACGTTGTCGTGGATCGCGATCCGCCGGCTGCCGCCCATGATCTGGATCGCGTCGTTGTGGATCGCGCCGTCCGGGTCGTGGAGGTCAGTGATGGTGTTGCGCTCGATGCGGGCGTCCTCCCAGTAGGCGAAGTTCAGCCCGTCGGAGCGCATCCCGCGCAGGTCGTTGCCGCGCACGAGGATCCGCCGGATCGGGTGCCCGCTCCGGGACGCCACCCCGGCGCTGGCGATGCCGTCGAAGCAGCGGCGGAAGCGGCTGGACTCCACCGTCAGGTCGTGCGTCCCGTTGCGGGGGGCCAGGCACGCCGTGCGGGCGTCGGGGGTGGTGAAGCGCACGTGCCGGAAGGCGACCTCGCCGGTCTCGCGCGCGAGGTTCGCGGCGCTGTTGGTGAGCGTCACGGTGTCGGAGAACGAGACGCGGCGGAACGAGAGGCCGCGGGCGCCGACGGCGTTGAGGCCCGCGACGGTCGCGGCCGTCCCGCGGCCGGGACCGAGGATCCGCACGGCGCGCCCGAAGCGGCGGCTCGTCTGCACGGCGGGGTAGGCGCCGCCGGCGAGCAGGATCGTCGTGCCGGCGTCGGCCTTCGCGAGCGCGGCGCCGAGCGATCGCAGTGGCGCGCGGCGGGTGCCCGCGGCGGCGTCGTCGCCGTTCGGCGCCGCGGAGATGAGCGGGCCGTCGTCGGCGGGGCGGGACGCGGCGGTGCGCTCGACCGCGGCGTCCGGCGCGGTCGAGCTCGTCTCGCTGCAGCCACCGACCGCCAGCGCGACGCCCAGCGCGGCCGCGCCCGCGAGCAGGGATCGGGTCGGGCTCGTGCGGGCTCCGCGGCGGGGCGGCGTGCTCATGCGGTGCCTCCCGCGGGCTCCCGGGCGGGGCGGCGACGGCGGAGGACGAGGGCGGCGGTGTCGGTCAGCTGGCGCCACGTCCCGCCGAAGACGAGCCGCAGGACGGCGAAGTACGTCGCGAACGTCAGGAGCGTGCCGAGCAGCAGCCACGGGACGTCGCCGATCGCGTCCGCGCCGAGGGCCGCGGCGCCCGCGCCCACGCCGAACGCCGCCGTGGCGGCGAGTGCGGGCGGGCCGACCTCGGCGAGCAGCTCGCGGAGGCCCGCCCCGGTCTGCGGCTTGACGAGGTACAGCTGCGACACGACGACCATCACGAGGTGCATGGCCGACACCCCGACGCAGATCGCGACGAGGCCCTCGTCGGCGAGCCCGACGAGGACCCCGACGTACGCGGCGATCATCAGCACGTTGAACGCCAGGGCCTGGCGCGGGCGGCCGCCGGCGATCGCCAGCGGCTGGATCCCGCTCATGATCGCCTGGCCCAGGCCGGCGACGGCGAGAATCTGCGCGGGGAGCGCGGCGGGCGCCCACTGCTCGCCGAACAGCAGGGGGATCAGCACCGGCGCGAGGACCGCGAGCAGCGCCAGGAACGGCGCCGTGGCGATCGCGTTGACGGAGACGATCCGCGAGCGCAGCCGGTTCGTCGTCGCCCGGTCGGGGCTGCGGGCGAACAGCGGCAGGCCGAGCCGCAGCATCACGACGCTGAGCTTGCCCTGGTACTCGCCCCCGAGCTGGAACGCGCGGAAGTAGTAGCCGACCTCGCGCGCCGGCAGCAGCCCGGCGAGCACGAGGTAGGCGACGTTGCGCCGCAGCGCGATGATGATGCCGCTGATCGACGTCAATGCGCCGAACTCCGCGATGTCGCGGAACGCCCGGCGCTCGAAGCCGAAGCGGGGCGGGCGCGCCACGCGCATCAGCAGGAACGTCTCGATCGCGGCGCCGACCACCGGCCCGATCACGAGCGCCTCGCCGTCCACGCCCGAGAACGCGAGGGCGGACGCGACGACGACCTGGAAGATCGTCCCGAGCACCTCGAACGTCGACTGGCTGCGGAAGTCGAGCCGGCGCATGACCGTGGCGCGGGAGACGACCCCGAAGCCCGCGATCGCGTAGCCCGGCGCGGTGTACATCAGGAGCTCCGCCGAGCGGTCGCCGAACAGCGCGCGGCCGGCCGTCACGGCGAACAGCACGATCAGGCCCGCCAGGACGAGGCCGGAGAGCACGGAGAGCGTGTGGGCGGTCCGCCGGTGCTCCTCGCGGAGCAGCTTGCGCTGGACGAGCGGCGAGCCGAAGCCCTCGAACGTCAGCATCACCGACAGCATCTGGAAGGTGACGGCGACGGCGGCCGAGCCGACCTCGCCCGGCGGGATCAGCCGCGTCAGCAGGATCATCGCGCCGAGCGCCGCGACCTCGGCGACCATTCGCACGCCGAGCGTGATCCGGGCGCCGTTGATCGTCGCCGTGCGCAGCTCGTCGCGGCTGACCGTGCCGTGGGCGCTGCCGTCGCGGCCGACGATGCCGTCGTCGGCGAGGGCCGCGCCGGGCCCCGGCGTCCCCTCCGGCGCCGGAGCGTCGTCGGGGGCGGGATCGCCGCGGGGAACGTGGGGCGTCGGATCGTCGCGGTGCACGTGACGGGTGTCCGCGCCCGGACAGGGGGGTGGGGCGGGAGACCGGTGACGGACGCTAACGGCTGCCGGCGCCGCTGTCGCCGGTTCGGCGCGTCGTGTGCGCCGACGCACGGTACGCCGTATGCGTCCGGGCGGCGTGGTGTCGCACCCGGCGCCGGCTGCGACGGGCTCCGTCGGCCCGGGCGGGTGTGGCCCCGCGGTGGGGTGCGGCGCGGCGTGGCGCGGCGCTCAGCGTCAGAAGCGGCGGCGCCTCGCGGGGCGGGGGGCGAACGCCGGCCGCGGGGGGACCGGGACGCCGTCGAGCAGGGCCCGTGGGACGTCCGCGCCCATCCAGGGGGCCAGCGGTCCGTAGCCGGCCTCCTCCATCGGTGCGGACATCCCCGGCGCCCGGTGCGCGTCGTCGTGCGCGTCGGACGCCACCACGTGGATCAGGCCGGCGTCCACGTAGCGCCGGGCTGCCCCCTGGACGGTCCGGCCGAAGAAGCCGGTGAGCGCGCCGGCGGTCACCTGCGCGAGGCAACCGGCGGCGACCAGGCGCTCCAGCAGCCCGGGGTCCGTGTGGAAGGACGCGCAGCGCTCGGGGTGGGCGAGGAGCACCCGGACGCCCCGGCTCTGGACGATCCCCACGAGCCCCTCGATGCCGGGAGAGTCGACGGAGATCGGCGCTTCCAGCAAGAGCCAGGGGCCGTCGCCGAGCCGCAGGCCGGCGAGCTGCTCCGCGCTCATGTCGACGGCGCGGGTCAGCGCGACCTCGGCGCCGGCGAGCACCTCGAGCTCGATGCCCTCCGCCCGCAGCGCGGCGTTGACCTCGGCCACGCCGGCCTCGATCACCTCCGGCGTGTTCGGGTAGTCCCAGCCGACGTGGGGCGTGGCGACCACGACGCCGGTCCCGCGGGCGACGTGCTCGCGGGCCATCGCGAGACTGCCCTCCAGGTCGTCCGGCCCGTCGTCGATGCCGGGGAGGATGTGGCAGTGCAGGTCGATCACGAGCTCCCGGCCATGATGGCGGACCGGGCGCCGGACCGCACCATGCGCAGCGGCTCGTGCGGCATGACGCCGTGGGGTGGGGCCGTGCGCGGGCGGGGCGGGACCTCGAGGGTGGGGCCGTGCGCGGGCGGGGCGGGACCTCGAGGGCGGGGCCGTGCGCGGGCGGGGCGGGACCTCGAGGGCGGGGCCATGTGCGGGCGGGGCGCGCCGCCGGAGGGGCGTCGCGGGCGGCGGCCCGGAGGCCCCGGACTCGAATCCGCGGCGTCCGCGGGCGTCCCGCCGCGAGGGCCCGCCGGTCGCGCCGGGCTACGGTAGGGGGATGAGCATCCTGCAGCGCGTCCAGGCCGACGTCACCGCCGCGCGGAAGAGCGGCGACAAGCAGCGCGTCGGCGCCCTGCAGCTCGTCCTCTCCGAGCTGCAGAAGGACGCCAAGGAGGGCAAGGGCGACGAGCTCGCCGTGCTGCGCCGCGAGCGCAAGCGCCGCGAGGAGTCCGCGGAGACCTACGAGCAGCACGACCGCCCCGAGCTGGCGGTGCCCGAGCGCTACGAGGCCGGCCTGATCTCCGCCTACCTGCCGCAGGAGCTCGGGGACGACGAGCTGCGCGCGCTCGTCGGCGACGCGATCGCCGAGACCGGCGCGACGAGCCCGAAGGACATGGGCCGCGTGATGCAGGCCGTGGTCGCGGCGGCCGAGGGGCGCGCCGACGGCAAGCGCGTGTCGGGACTCGTGCGCGAGGCGCTGCAGGCGCTCTGAACGGCGGCCCACCACCCGCAGAGCGCCCGCCACCCCGCGGAGCGTCGGGCCCGCAGGCCGGTCGCCGCGCGAGGCGCTTGGGAAATCACCGGTTCGTCGTCGATTCCCACAGCGGCTTTCGGGGAGGCCGGGCGCCGCGGTGCCCGCGCTACCTCGCCGAGGCTCGGCGGTCAAACGACCGTCCATCATGTGTCCACGTGGGCGTCCGGTGGGCCGTCTCAGCCGTTGGTCCGTTTCCTCGCGGGTGCGTCGCGGGAATCCGCGGCCCGGGTCGACAGGAACAGCAGACTCCTCGTCACCCGCTGAACCGTGTCCTTCGCCTCGTCGCTCACCTCGAACCTCCGTCGCGTCCCGGCCCGGCAGGAACACGCGCCCGGGGCCGGGCGCCGCGCGATCGTCGCGCACGTCGACCGCTGGTTCGCCGCCCCGCGGCCGGCGACCGAGGGGCGGGCGGTGCTGGTCGTCCTCGACGTCGACCTCGACGACGCGCTACCGGCGGGCGAGACCGAGGAGGCCGCACGCCGCGACCGGTTGGGTCGCACCGTCGAGCGCGCGCTGAGCGCCCACGTCCGCGCGGGTGACGCGGTGGCCCGGATCGACGTGGGGCGCTTCGCGGTGCTGCGCGGCGGCCTTTCCGGGACCCTCTCGGTCGGCACGGAGGCGCGGGAGATCGCCCGTGGCGTCGAGGAGGCGCTGGTCGACCGGCCCGAGGGCTTCGGCGCGCGGGTCACCGTCGGCGGCTCGACGCTGGTCGACGGCGCGGCCCGCGGTGGCCAGGCGGCGCTGGGTGCCGTGACCGCGGCGATGCTGCAGGGCAAGCTGCTCAGCGACGACCGCGTGGTCGTCGTGGTGGCGCCGGGCGGCTGAGCCCGGCGCCGTCGGCCGCAGGCGCGGGCGCCGCGGCCGGCCGCGACCGACCGGGGATCCCGGGTCAGACGATGATCGTGCGCTCCGCGGCCTCGCGGACGATGTCGTGGTCGTTCGGGTACGTGAGCAGCGCGATCGCGTCGTTCGGGGCGACCCAGCGCAGCTCGTCGACCTCGTCGTTGGCGAGGAAGTCGCCCGAGACGATCGACATCAGCCAGTAGCGGACGAGCTTCGGGCGGCCCTTGTGGTCCTCGTAGCGGACCTCGGTGAGCTCCTCGCCGAGCGCGACCCGAAAGCCCGTCTCCTCGCGGATCTCGCGCAGGGCGGCGTCCTCGAACGACTCCCCGGCCTCGAGCTTGCCCTTGGGCAGCGACCAGTCCTCGCGGTATGGCCGGTGGACGACCGCGATGCGGCCGTCCCGGACGATGACGCCGCCGGCGGCGTGGACCTCGCGCGGGAACATCCGCGGAGGATATGTCGTGCGAGCCGGCGCCCGGTTGCCGGGCGGTGTTCCGGATCGTCCGGTGGTGGCGTGGCGATCCGGCGCCGGGCGCCGGCGGCGGTCAGCCGCGCCGGCGCAGCCGGCGCAGCAGGCGGGCGACGAGCGAGGGGCGGGCCCAGCGCGGGGGACGGACCCGGGTCAGCCCGCGGGCGTGGGCGGCAGGCCAGTCGGCCCAGCCCTCGCGGCCGAGGACCGTGACCGCCGTGTAGGTGCCCTCCCGGCCCCGCTCGTCGCGCATCAGGACGACGAGCAGCCAGCCGCCGATCTGCACGAACAGGTCGGCCTCGTTGCGCGAGTCCGCCCACCGGGGACGGTCGGGGACGACGCTGCCGTCCCGCGCGACGAGCCGCTTCAGCTCCGCCTCCAGCTGCGCGCGCGGGCGCTCGGGGACGCCGGCCCGCTCGCAGAACCGCTCGAGCGCGTGATCGGACCAACCGATCCGCAGGCGCTGCGTGGGGAGGGTCGTCGCTGCGGGTGACACGGACGCCGGATCGTACGCGGGGCGGACCCGCGGGGACCGGGTCAGGCCGCCGCGTCGTCCGGGTCCGCGGCGGCGGCCTCGCGGGCCGCACGCTCCTCGGCCTCGGCCGCGTGCTCCTTCAGCGCGCGGCCCGAGGCCTCGCGCATCTCGAACACGTCCGTCGCGAACGACCCGATCTCGCGCGCGACGTCGCGCACCGCGCCGGTGACGATGGTGGCGATCCGGCCGACGTGGGTCGCACCGGACTCGACGGCCTCCTGGACGAGGTCCTTGCGCGTCTCCAGCGGTCCGGGCATGGCTCAGAGGGTAGTCGCTGCGGCCGCACGCGGTGTGGGAGACGACACGGCGCGACCGGCGGTAGGAACCCCTGCGCACGACGGCCGCGGCGACGCGAGGTCACGCGGCCGCCGTGTCCCGTCGGCTCGCGAGGCCGCCGACGGGCGTGGTCGTGCGGTGGCCGTGCCGGTTCGGGGCGGTGCCGGCGCCGGTTCGTGGCGGTGCCGGCGACCCGGGACTACGCGGCGGCCGTGCTGCGCCGACTCGAGACGGCGCCCGCGATGAGCCCCGCGGCGCCCTTCGCGCCGGCCGCGGCGGTGCGCGCCACGCCGACGGCGACCTTCCCGACGCGACCGGTCCGCGGCGCGTCGACGTAGTCCTGCAGCTCCGCGGCGGTCGGCACCGAGAGGCGCGCGATCTTGCGGAAGACGGTGAACAGCTGGTACGGCAGCGGGCCGGAGTGGTAGTCGAGGCCGTAGCGCTCGCACGCCTCCTTGACGTCCACCGAGATCTCGGCGTAGCGGTGCGCCGGGATGTCGGGGAAGAGGTGGTGCTCGATCTGGAAGCTCAGGTTGCCCGACATGACGTGGAAGAGCTTCCCGCCGGTGAGGTTCGCCGAGCCCAGCAGCTGGCGGACGTACCAGCCGCCGCGCGTCTCGTCGGCGGTCTCCTCCTCGGTGAACTCCTCGACGCCGTCGGGGAAGTGGCCGCAGAAGATGATCGAGAAGGTCCACAGGTTGCGGACGATGTTGGCCGTGACGTTGGCGGTCAGCGTGGCGGGCGCGCCCGGGCCGGCGAGCAGCGGGAAGAGGACGTAGTCCTTGAGCGCCTGGCCCTTCACCTTGTCCCAGATCGCCTTGAGCATCGGCAGCCGCTCGCGGACGTCCCACGTGCCGGTGCGCAGCTCCTCGGTCTCGAGGTCGTGGACCGCCACGCCGTACTCGAACAGCAGCGCCAGGGCCGAGACGTAGCCGAGGTTGCCGAGGAAGTACGGCTCCCACGGCTGGTCGGGGCTCATGCGGAGGATCCCGTAGCCGATGTCCCGATCCTTGCCCACGATGTTCGTGTGGGTGTGGTGCATGTAGTTGTGGCTGTGGCGCCACTGGTCGGCCGGGCAGGCGGTGTCCCACTCGAAGGTGCGGCCGTTGAGCTCGTCGTCCTGCATCCAGTCGTACTGGCCGTGCATGACGTTGTGCCCGATCTCCATGTTGTCGAGGATCTTCGACGCGGAGAGGGCGGCGACGCCGGCGAGCCAGAACGGCGGGACCCACGCGAACTCCAGCAGCGCGCGCCCGCCGATCTCCAGCCGCCGCTGTGCCTTGATGACCGAGCGGATGTAGGTCGCGTCGCGCTCGCCGCGGTCGGCGAGGTGCTTCTTGCGGATCGCCTCCATCTCGCGGCCGAACGCGTCGAGCATGTCCTGGCTCATGTGCGGGACGGCGTGCAGCGGGCCCGGGGTCTTCGAGGTGTCCCCGCCCGGGGCGGCCACGGCGACGTCGGTCGAGGCGGTCGCGCGGGTCGATCCGCCGGCGGGACGCGACTCGCGGTCGGGCGCCTTCGGCGAGAGCGGCCGGTCGGACTTCGGGACGGCCTTGAACTCGTCGTCGCTGTGGGTGGGGGTGGCGGTCGGGGTGCTCATGCGGGGCTCCTCGGGATCGTGGTGCGGGGAAGGGGGTGGGCGGTCGCGGGGACCGCGGAAGGGGGGGGGTGCCGTCAGAGCGCGACGGAGACGTCGCCGACGGGGGCGGAGACGCAGATGCGGATCTCCTCGCCGGGCGTCCCGCCGATCTCTCCGCTGAGCGTGTCGCGGACGACGCCGGAGTTCAGCGTGCACTTGCAGGTGAGGCAGATGCCCATGCGGCAGCCGTTCACGGGCGACAGCCCGGCGGCCTCGGCCTGCTCGAGCAGCGTCGAGCCGTCCGCCTCGGCCGCGATCCCGCTGCCGGCGAACGTCACGGTGCCGAGCTGGCCGGGGTCGAGGTCGGGCAGCACCGGAGGCGCGAAGTGCTCGAACCGCAGCGGCGTCGCGAGGCCCTCGTCCGCCCAGAGCGAGCGGACGGCCTCGACCAGGGCGCCGGGCCCGCAGACGAACGCGGCGGCGTCGGCGTCGGCGGGCAGGACCCGCGCGAGGTGCTCGCGGCCGAAGCGGCCCGTCAGACGGGCGCGTGCCCCGGCGGCCGGACCGGGCGTGGGTGCGTCGGGGGAGCCGGCGAGCGGCGCATCGGCGGGATCGGTGAACGGCGCGTCCGTCGCCGACGGACCCGCGTCGCGGGTCGTGACGACGTGGACGGCGACGTTCGGGTGGGCCGCGGCGATCCGCTCCAGGTCTCCGGCGTAGAGCACGTCGGCGGCGGACCGCGCGTAGTGGAGGAAGGCGATCGGCCCGTCGTGACCTTCGTCGGTCAGCGTCCGCAGCATCGACAGCACCGGCGTGATCCCGCTGCCGCCGCTGATCAGGACGATCCGCGAGGGCCGCGGATCGGGCAGGACGAAGTCCTCGCCACGCGGGACGGAGAGCCCCACGAACATGCCGGGGGTCGCGTGCTCCTTCAGGTACCGCGAGACGACGCCCTCGGGGTGCCGGCGGACGGTCAGCTCGATCTCCTTCGTCCGCGGGTGGGCGGACGCCGACGGCGAGTAGCTGCGGCGGTGCCGCACCCCGTCGACGTCGACGGAGATCTCGACGTGCTGCCCGGCCCGGAACCCCGGCCACGTGCCGGTCGGGCGGAGCGTGAGCGTCACGCTGTCCGTGTTCTGGTGGCGGACGGCGACGATCTCGCCGCGGATCCGGCGGACGGCCCACGTGGGCTGCAACAGCTCGAGGTAGTGGTCGACGTCGTGCGGGCCGGCCAGCGCGTCGGCGACCTTCGTCCCGAGCAGCCGCTGGGCGAGCCCGCCGCGCCGCGCGCCGGACCGGCGCGGGGACGCGGCGCCGGAGCCGGAGGCCGACGAGCCGGAGCCCCCGGGGGCGGAGCGATCGAGGATGAGGGGCAGGGCGGAGGCGGTCATGGCGGGCCGGGAGGTCGGTGGTGGTCGCTGGGCGCCGGACGCGGGCGCCGGTCGGTGCAGCGGACCGCCGGAGCGATTCAGTGCACAAGTGTTCGGTGAACAGCTGTGCACAAGACTAGCCCGGTGGCCTGTGCCGTCAAGTGATCCGTAGGCTGTGGCAGTGACATCGGGCACACCGCCGCCGTGCGGCCCCGATCTGCTGCTGTCATGCCCCGAGTGACCGATCGACAGACCACCGCGACGAGGCCCGGCCGATGACCGGGTCCAAGCGCGACGGGCCAGCCGGGCCGGGGGCGCTCCGACTGGTCGAGTCGACCCCGGCGGACGACGTGGCCGCCGGGCGCGGCCCAGCTCCCGCGGCGGCGGCCACCACGGCCGCGGCGACGGCCACCACGCCCGCGGCGACGGCCACCACGGCCACGACGCCCGCGGCGACCGCCACCACGCCCGCGGCGACGGCCACCACGCCCGCGGCGACGGCCACCACGGCTACGACGCCCGCGGCGACCGCCACCACGCCCGCGGCGACGACGAGCGACCGGAGCGACGACGATGCGCCACTGACGCGCCAGGAGCGGAAGCTGCGCACGCGCAACGCGCTGCTCGACGCGGCGCTGGACCAGCTGGAGAGCCGCAGCTTCGGGGCGATCAGTCTGCGCGAGGTGTCGCGCGCGGCGGGGATCACGCCGACGGCCTTCTACCGGCACTTCGAGTCGATGGAGGAGCTCGGGCTGGTCCTCGTCGACGAGTCGTTCGCCTCCCTGCGCGAGATGATGCGCGCCGGCCGGGCCGAGGCACAGGCCCCGGGCGACGACATCCGCGCGTCGGCGGCGACCCTCGTCCGCCACGTCGGCACCCACCAGTCGCACTACCGCTTCATCGCCCGGGAGCGCTCGGGCGGCATCGCGAGCCTCCGCGCGGCGATCGCCCGGGAGATCCAGTCGTTCTCGAACGAGCTGGCCGACGACCTGCGTCGCTACCCGGTGCTGGAGGATCTCGACCAGCCGAGCCTCGAGCTCGTCGCCGGTCTCATCGTGACGGTCATGGTCGCGACCGCGGAGCGCCTGCTGGACGCCCCGCCCGGCGCCGAGGACGCGATCCGCCACAACACCGTGAACCAGATGCGCCTGATCGTCCTCGGCTCCCTGCGCTGGAACCGCGACTGAGAGCAGCGCCCCGTCGTTCCCGTCCCTGGCGCTGGAATCGCGACTGAGAGCAGCGCCCCGTCGTTCCCGTCCCTGGCGCTGGAATCGCGCCTGAGAGACACGCCGATCACGTTCGGCTCGTTCTGCAGGGGTGGCGACCGACAGGTGCGCCCGGTCGCGCTCGGTTGGTCGTGCCGGGTCACGACCGAGAGGCTCGCCCGATCCGCTCGGCTGATTGCGCCGGGGTTGCGGCCGATAGACGCACGCCTTCTCGCTGGGCTCCCTGCCCTGGGAAAGCGATAGACCTCGGCGGTCCGCCTACCCGTCGCGGCACCCATTCGACGACCCGTCGCTGGATTCGGGCCGCGACGCCGGGTCCTCGGCCCCGAAGGTCGCCCAGTAGAGGCGGTCGGGCCCCTCCAGGGCCCAGTAGTCGATGGCCAGGTGGAGCTCGACCGCTCCCCGGTCGCACGCCTCCCGGTAGCGCCGGATCGTCTCGGCGCGGCTGCGCTCCTGCGACCGTGCGAGCGCCGCCTCTGCGCCGAGCTCTGCACGCTCGCGACGACGCAGCTCCAGCTCGGCCGCGACGGCCGCGCGCCGAACTTCGAGCTCACGCCGCTGTGCCGCCCGCCGCGGGAATCGCGCGTCGAGGTCGTCCTGACGCAACCGCATCGCCGCTCGCACGAACTCCCGCGCGTGCTCGGACCCCACAGGCAGGGGCGGTCCTCCCGCCGACGCGGGAATCGCAGGCAGACGCGCTCCTCCCGCCGGAGCGGAGAGCGCATCGGCGGAAGCCGGCGAACCCTCCCACGAAGCCGGCGAACCCTCCCACGAAGCCGGCGGACCCTCCCACGAAGCCGGCGAACCCTCCCACGAGGCGCGCCAGGCCACGGCCAGCCACCCCGGCTCTCCGGCGCCGACGCGCAGGCCGCGCATGCGCTCGAGCCGGCAGGGGCGTGGATCGACCAGGCTCGGACCGGTCGGGACCGGCGCGACGTGGCGCCCGATCACGACCTCGAGGCCTCCGACCCCCATCTGGCGCCCGGCCTCCCGCCGATCCAGACGCCGGACGTCGACGGACCACCCCGGGTCGACGTCGCGCAGCGTCTCGGCCAACGCGTCGATCTCCGCGTCCGGTTCGGAGATCACGGCGACGCGGACGACTCCCATACGCCCCTCCCGGATGGCCTGGGCGGTGGCGCCGACCTGCGCGGCCGCGGCCACCATCCGCCGCGCGTCCGGCAACAACGCGGCCCCCGCCTGCGTCAGGGAGATCCGGCACCGGTGTCGCCGGTCGACCAGGCTGAGACCCAGCCGCGACTCCAGCGCGCGGAGACGCCGCGCGACCGTCGCCCCCGTGAGCCCGAGCGTCGCTGCGGCCCGCCCCAGGTGGAGCTCGTCGGCCGCTGCGACGAAGGCCGCGATCTGCTCGGCGTCGTCCACGTTCGCCAACCTAGGCGGGCACGGCCCTCGGGACCCGTTGTCACCGATCCGGCACGAATCCGGCACGCCGAGGGCACGCAACGTGGCAGATCGGATGCTGACGGCTCGGACTGGGTGCTCACGCGACGGCCGCTCTGGGAATCACCGCTTCGGCGTCGATTCCCGTAGCGGCCGTCGCGTGGACCCCGTGTCCGGCTCCGGCGGGCGAGCAGGCGGACCCGCTGGGCGTCTGGCGGGGGGTCCCGGACGAGCGCGGCCGCGGGTCCTTCCGCGTTCTGGTGCGGCGTGGGCCCCCCACCTGCTCCCGCGTCGTGGGGGGGGCGTGGGCTCCCATGCGGTCCCGGGATAGAGAGCGCCGTCGGCTCCTACCTGGTCCTTCTTCGCAGTCGGACGCGGGCCCCCATGCGGTCCTGCGTCGCGGTGGAGCGTCGGCTCCTGTGAGGCCCCGCGAACGGGTGAATCCTCCGCTCTTACGTGGTCCCGCGACGCCTCTTATGGTCCTCTGCGTCGGTACTGGCAGCTTGACCTGGTGCCTTCAGGACTCCCCGAACGCCGCCGACTCCGTCTGCCCCGGTCTCCGGCCACGGTCGCCATGGGCGCGATCGCGACCGCCACCGTGATCGTCGCGGTCGTGACGGTCGGGCCCGAGGCGGCTGCGCAGTCGGAGGGCCGGGTCGTGACCGCCAAGGCCGGCGTCGTCCAGCAGACCGTCTCCGGGACCGGCAACCTGGCGCCGGCGAACCAGGTCGACCTCGATTTCGCGACGTCCGGGACGGTCAAGCGCGTCTTCGTCAAGGAGGGTCAGCACCTCGAGGCCGGGCAGCTGATCGCGCGGCTCGACGATGCGCGCCAGAAGGTGGCGGTCGCCCAGGCCGAGGCCGCGCTCGACGCCGCCCGCACCGCGCTGGACGATGCCGAGGACGCCGACACCACAGCCTCCGTCACCGGTGGGACCACGACGACGGTGTCCGCGCAGCTCCATGGGGCGACGGCGGATCTGAGCGGTGATGCCTCGTTGCAGCCTGCCCCTGCTTCGGGGGTCGGCGGTCCGGTGCTTTCGGCGGCGGCGTACCGGGTGGGCGGACGTCGAGAAAGAGTGCTCGTCGTGGTCGAGAAAGAGTGCTCGTCGTGGAGTGATCTCTCCCAGAGTTTCGGAGAGGCCCAACACGGGCCAGCGGGCCACAGCCTGGCGATCGCACGGCGATCAAGCTCGCCCGATTCGAGATGCGGCCCGAGGGCCCAACCCACGGCTCCGCGTTCCGTCGGGCCGCTGCAGATACGGATCGACGCGCCGGGGTGCCGGCACAGCAGAGGGAGCGAACTGGGCCGATCTCCCGAGGCGGCGCCGGCCGATTGGGCGCGGGTCGTCCACCGCACAGCACATATGCGCCGGGACCACTATCCACACCCTGTGCGTTACGCCTGTTGACTACCCCACCATCCCCGTTTCACGTGAAACGCTGCCGATATCGCAACACTCGTCCACCGCTCTATCCACAGGGCCCGCAAGCGTTCTACGTCGAGTTTCACGTGAAACGGCCGAGCCTGTGGATAACTTCTGTGGATAACTTCAGGACGGGTGTGTGGAGGAGAGCACGCTCACCGGTGTCGACATTTGGGGTGCATTCGGGAGGGTGGAAAGCCGTCCCTCGGTAGTGCGAAATTGACCCGGGACAGCCCCTCCTGACCTGGGCTAAGGTCACGTCGTGTCCGAGAACACCGCCCCCATGCCCGACTTCACCCGCTGGCCTTCGTTCCCCTTCGAAGGCGACATGCGAGTCAAGAAACTTGCCGCTCCGGTGGAGGTCGAGCCGCCCCGCAGCGGTGAGGATGCCTCCGACTGCGTGGCCTGTGGAACGCCCGATGACGCGTACATCTGGGTCAGCGAACGCTGGCGGGTGCGGGCGATGGACCGGCCGACCGGCCTGCCCATGGTCTTGATCCTGGAGTGCCGCTCCCACCTCGACCTGGGCGACCTGCCCAACATGCTCGCCGCGGAGCTCGGTGTCATGACGGTCCGGCTGGAGCGCGCGATCCGCTCCCTGGACGGCGTCGCCCGCGTCCACGTCAACCGGTGGGGTGACGGCTCCGCTCACCTGCACATGTGGTTCCTGGCGCGGCCCTACGGCCGGCTGCAGCTGCGCGGCACCTTCCTCTCGCTCTGGGACGACATCCTGCCGGTCATCCCCGAAGCCCAGTGGCGGGAAAACCTCGCACTCGTCGCCGCGTGGCTGGCGGATTTCGGCGGCAAGGCTAACGCCGAGCCGGCCCACATCCAGTGGGAGTCCCCAGCCACGTTCAGCCCGCCGACAGCTGTGGACAACGAGCCGGAAACCTCTGTGGACACCGAGGACAATCGCCGACCCGCCACCCTCAGCGACATCGAGGCAAGCCGGCCCGCGCCGAGCGGACCGGGAGATTCAGGGACCGTCGTGCAGCAAGAAAACCCAACCCCACAGGACCATGGGGTACGGGACTTCGACGCACCGCCGACCGCAGCGGGACGGGTGGTGGACGCTTCCGGCGGAAGTCGTCCGGCAAACGACGGAGGTCCCGACCGTGCAATTCCTCGCGGTCCGCAGTCGGGAAATGGCAGCCCGATGAACGACATGAAGGCGACGCTGCCAGGCCAACACTGACGCTGACCGCAGCGATGTGGATATGCAGTCAGAGCTGACGTAGCCATGAAGACGGAAGGCCAGAGGCACGGATCGCCAGGTAGCCGGATCAGCCCGAGATGGTTGAGCCCGGCAGACGGAAACACCGAGATGGTTGAGCCCGGAAGACGGGAACGAGGAAGGCCCGGCGCAGGTAGAGCGCCAGGCCTTCCGTCAATTCCGAGCCGTCAGCCCCTCAAATCCGAGCCGTAAGCCCCGTCAATTCCGAACCGTCAGCCGACCTGCCGGGACACCGCCCGCTCGACCAGCGCGCTGAAGACCGCCCCCAGATCCACCCCAGCCGCCTGAACCGCCAGCGGCAGCAGAGACGTCTCGGTCAACCCGGGCGACACGTTGCACCCCAAAACCTGCGGCTCCCCGTCCTCCCGCACCATCACATCGATGCGGGAGAGATCACGCAGACCCAATGCCTTGTACGCCGCCAACGCCGTCTCCGACACCCGGGCCGCCACCGCCGGATCGAGCCGGGCCGGTACGTGCCACGTCGTCAGGCCGGCCGTGTAGCGGGCGGCATAGTCATAGACCCCGTCGCGCGGGACGATCTCGACGATCGGCAGAGCCTGCGGCCCGGTCCCGAGGTCGATGATCGACACCGCCACGTTGGTGCCGGTCACGAACTGCTCGACCAACGCGGTCGAGTCGTAAGCGAAGCAACCCACCATCGCAGCCGGCAGATCAGCGGCATCCCGGACCACCGCGGCGCCCAGACCGGAACCGCCCTGCGCCGGTTTCACCATGAGCGGCAGGCCGAGCCGGTCGACGATCCGGTCCAGCACGGCCACCGCGCCGAGCTCGGAGAACCGGTCGTGCGGCAACGCGACCCAGTCGGGGGTGGGGATGCCGGCCTCGCGCAGCATCGACTTGGCCGACGGCTTGTCCCAGGCGAGCCGGGCGGTCCGGGCGTCGGCCCCGACATACGGAATACCGCAGAGGTCGAGCACACCGCGCAGCGAGCCGTCCTCACCGGTGGCGCCGTGCAGGGCGATGACCACCGCGTCCGGCGGGTCGGCCTGCAGCGCCGGCAGGAGGGACACGTCGGCGTCGTGCTGTTCCACGTGGAGCCCGGCGGAACGCAGCGCGTCCAGAACCCGGCGGCCGGACCGCAGGGACACGTCCCGCTCGTAGGACAGCCCACCGGCGAGCACCAGAACTCGAATGTCGTCACGCGTACCCATGCGCTTGATCATGCCAAGTCGGGGCCGGGAGCGTCGGCAGCGGCCGGACCACGACGTCGGTGGTGGCTCAAGGCGGCGGAGCCGCCGAAGACGGCGCGCATCGCCAACTCCTGCTCCATCACCCCGGACAGGCGCCGCACGCCCTCACGAAGCCGCTCCGGGGCGGAGAACGAGAAGTTGAGGCGCATGTTGCTCCGACCGGTCCCGTCGGCGTAGAAACCCGTTCCGGGCACGTAGGCCACCCGGGCGGCGATCGAGCGCGGCATCATCGCTTTCGAGTCGAGGCCCTCGGGCAGGGTGACCCAGACGAACAGGCCGCCGGTCGGGCGGGTCCAGGTCGTGCCGTCCGGCATCAGGTCGTGCAGCGACGACAGGAGAGCGTCCCGGCGCTCCCGGTAGATCTCCCGGTACACCTTGATCTGCTGGCGCCACGGCATGGTCGTCAGGTATTGCGTCACCGCGCTCTGGGCGAACGCACTGGGACACAGCACGTTGGCCTCGCTCATCATGACCAGCTTCTCCCGGACCGCGTGCGGCGCCAGGATCCAGCCGACCCGCAGGCCAGGCGCGAAGGTCTTGGAGAACGTGCTGACGTAGAAGACGCCGTCGCGCCGACGGGCCCGCAGCGGCAGTGGGGCGTCACCCTCGAAGGACAACATCCCGTACGGATCGTCCTCGATCACCAGCAGGCCGGCTCGCTCGCAGATGTCCAGCACCTGCTCGCGCCGCTCCTCGGAGAGGGTGACGCCGGCCGGGTTCTGGAAGGTGGGGATGGTGTAGAGGAACTTGGCCCGGCGGCCGGCTCGTGCGGTGGCCTCGATGGCCTCCTCGAGTGCTGCCGGGATCAGGCCCTCGTCGTCCATTGCCACGTGCCGCACCTGTGCCTGGGCGGCCTGGAACACGCCGAGTGCGCCGACGTAAGTCGGCCCCTCGGCGAGCACCACGTCGCCCGGGTCCAGGAACAGCCGGGCGAGCAGGTCGAGGGCCTGCTGTCCACCGACGGTGACGACCACGTCGTCCGGTGAGGCGTTGGTGATGCCGGAGAGGGTCATCACGTCGCAGATGCGCTCGCGCAGGTCGATGGTGCCCTGGCCGATGCCGTACTGAAGGCTGACGGCGCCCTGCTCGGTGGCCAGGCGCTCGAGCATCTCGCCCACCGCGTCGAGGGGGAGCGCAGCGATGTACGGCGAGCCGCCGGCCAGGGAGACCACCTCGGGGCGGCTCGCCACGGCGAACAGGGCCCGGATCTCGGAAGTGGTCATCCCGCGCACGCGTCGCGCGTACCTATCGGTGTAATCGTCCTGGGTCGTGCCGGTCATTCGGTTCTCACCTCACTGAATCGTCGGTCGGAACGCCATCGATCCTAGACGGGAAAAGCACGACCGAGTCTGGTCGTCCCATTCGGCAGTTGCCCGACCTGCTCCCGTTCATGGCGATTGCGACGTAGGATTCGGCGGGGGCGCGGCGGAGCATGTGACGGCGACCGTGCTTCGATACCGGTCAAGTCCGTGCCTGTGAGCGAGGGGTCCGCCATGTCGCGACGCCTGGTCAATCTCACCCTCGACACCCTCGAGGATTTGCCCCGGCCGTGCCGCCAGTGCGTCTATTGGGAGCTCGACCCGGTCTCGGCCGAGCGTGCCTGCGCCACCGGCGATCCGGGCCTGGAGAAGGAGGCCTGGGTCTCCCAGACCCTGCTGGAGTGGGGTTCGTGCGGCAAGCTGGCCTACGTGGACGGCATGCCGGCCGGTTTCGTGATGTACGCGCCACCCGCCTACGTCCCACGCTCGATGGCGTTCCCCACGTCCCCGGTGAGCGCCGACGCCGCCCTGCTGACCACCGCCAAGGTGGTTCCGGCGTTCGTCGGTGGTGGCCTCGGCCGGATGCTGGTCCAGGGCGTGGCCCGTGATCTGACCAAGCGCGGCGTCAAGGCGATCGAGGCGTTCGGTGACGCCAAGGCCGGCGAGGCCGACGACGATGACGAGCGGGCCGGCACCTGCGTGGCCCCGGTCGACTTCTTCCTGTCTGTCGGCTTCAAGACGATCCGCCCGCACCCGCGCTACCCGAGGCTGCGGCTGGAGTTGCGCACCGCGCTGTCCTGGAAGTCGGACGTGGAATACGCGCTGGAGAAGCTCCTCGGCTCGATGAGCCCGGAGACGCTGCTGCGCCCGGTCCGCCCGGTGACGGCGACCAGGTCAGCGGACAACTAAAAGATCAAACCCTTGCTTCGGTACGCGTAACCGACCGCCCCGCCGAAATCGACCCCGTCCCCGCTTGCTCCAGCGCGACGTGGGTGCCCACTCGCGGCCGTCCAGCGGCCGCCGGGCTGATGCGGTGGTTCTTCGGCTGGGCCTCAGTGCTGACTCGCGGGTACGCGAGTCAGCACTGACAGCCAGGCCGACCCACGAGACGGCCCGGTTACGACGGGAGAAGCGGGGACGGCGGGTGGGGTGAGCGCGACCCCGTGCTTCAGCCCGGCGGTCGCCGGGCGGCCGGGACCGGCACCCACGCCGCGCTGGAGCAAGCGGGGACAGGGAGGACGAAGGGGGACGGTCGGTTACGCGTATCCCGGAAAGTTCTTGACCTTGACCCTCAGGCGCGGTCGGCCAGCGCCATCCGCAGCTGCCGGACGTCGATCGACCCGGTCGGGACGTCGCGCTCGACCGGGAAGTACATCCGCTGCACCGCGGCCAGGATCGCCTCGACGATCTGCTCCCGGAACAGCGGGTCGATCAGTCGCTCCCGGTCGGTCGGCGAGGTCAGGTAACCGAGGTCCACCCGGACCGTCGGCATCCGGGTGAGCCGCAGCAGGTCCCAGGTCTTCGCGTGGGTGCGGCAGTCGTGCATCCCGGTGCGCACCACGATCTCGCGCTGCACCAGGTTGGCCAGGCGCTCACCGACAGTGGAGCTCAGCCCGTTGCCGGTGCCGTAGTGATAGGTCGCCACCCCCTCGGCCGTCTCGACGGAGTGCCCGTCGAGGTGCAGGGAGATCAGCAGGTCGGCGCCGAGGCTGTTGGCCAGCGCGGCGCGCTCGGCGCCGCTCATCGGGACGGACGGCGACGGCCCGCGGGTCAGGTGCACCCGCATGCCGGCTGCGGCGAGCCGGCCCTCCAG
>NZ_JBFAPC010000094.1:0-22929 GCF_040675535.1 Patulibacter sp. NPDC049589
TGACCGCCGCGCTGACCGCGCCGCTGTGGGGCCGGCTGGGTGACCGCTACGGCCGCAAGTCGACTCCGGCGCCCGACCCGAGTCGTCCGCCGACGAGGAACCGTCGCAGCCCACCTCCCGCCGCACGACGTCGCCCGCCGACGACGCTCCCGAGGTGCCCGTCGCCCCGAAGGCCCCGGCCCGCCGGGCGACGAAGGCCACGAGCCCCGCGGCGGACGCCGACGCGTCCCCCGCGAAGAAGGCCCCGGCCCGGCGCACGACCAACGCCGCCGCGGGCGACGCGACCGCCGACGCCGACGCGAAGGCCTCCGCCCCTGCGGACGACCAGGCCGCGCCCGCGAAGCGCGCCCCCGCGCGCCGCACCACGAAGGCCTCCGCGGACTCCGACGACGCGCCCCCCGCCGCCAAGGCCCCCGCCCGCCGGGACACGAAGACCGCGGCCGCCGAGCCCGACGGCGACGCCACGCCGGCGAAGAAGACGCCCGCCCGTCGCGCGACGAAGGCCGCCGCCACCGACGACCAGACCCCCGCGACGAAGACGCCCACCCGCCGGACCGCCGCCGCGGCGGCCGACGACGCGCCGGCCCCGAAGACCCCGGCGCGCCGGACGACCAAGACCGCGACCGCCTCCGAGGACGCGGCTCCCGTGAAGAAGGCGCCCGCGCGCCGGACGAAGGCCGCCGCCGCCGCGGAGGCCGCGCCCGACGCCGCCCCCGCGAAGAAGACCCCGGCCCGCCGCACGAAGGCCGCCGCCGCGGCCACGGACGACGCGTCGGACGACGCTCCCGCCAAGAAGGCCCCCGTCCGCCGGACGAAGGCCGCGACCGCCGACACGACCGCCGTCCCGAAGCCGGCGGCGCGGAAGACGACGGCCAAGCCCGCCGCCGCCACCAAGACGCCCGCGGCGAAGAAGACCGCCACGACGGCGAAGGCCGCGGCCAAGCCCGCCGCGAAGAAGCCGGCCGCCAAGACGACGGCGACGACGGCGACGACGGCCGCGGCGTCGAAGACGACGGCCGCGGCGTCGAAGACGACGGCGACCAAGGCTGCCGCGACGACGAAGGCCGCCGCGAAGACCACGGCCGCCAAGGCCACCACCGCCGCGAAGAAGGCGACCGCCGCCGCCCGCAAGCCCGCCGCTGCGAAGACGGCCGCGGGCACCACCAAGGCGGCTCCCCGCCGCCGCACCGCGAAGCAGGACGACGAGTCCGAGTGACCCACCAGAGCCGCGAGATCCACCTGGCCCAGCGCCCCGTCGGGGTGCCCGCCCCGGAGGACTTCGCGCTGGTGGAGACGGAGGTCCCGGAGCCCGCCGACGGCGAGATCCTCGTCCGGAACCACTGGATGAGCGTCGACCCGGCGATGCGCGGCCGGATGGACGATCGCCCGTCGTACGCTGAGCCGTTCCAGATCGGGCAGCCGCTCCACGGTGGCGCGGTCGGCGAGGTGATCGCGTCGCGGTCGGACCGCCACGCGGTCGGCGACCTCGTCCTCCACGGCCTCGGCTGGCGCGACCTGGCGCTGCTGCCCGGCAAGCGCGCCGCCCCGGTCGACGCGTCGGTCGCGCCGGAGCAGGCGTTCCTCGGCGTCCTCGGCATGCCGGGGCTCACCGCCTACGCGGGCCTCGTCCGCGTCGCGAAGGTCCAGGAGGGCGACGTCGTCTTCGTCTCGGCCGCCGCCGGCGCCGTGGGCTCGGCCGTCGGGCAGATGGCCCGGCAGCTCGGCGCCTCCCGCGTCATCGGCAGCGCCGGCGGGCCCGAGAAGGCCCGCCACGTCGTCGAGGACCTCGGCTTCGACGCCTGCATCGACTACAAGGCCGGGCGCGTCCGCAAGCAGCTCAAGGAGCACGCGCCGGACGGCATCGACGTCTACTTCGACAACGTCGGCGGCGAGCACCTCGAGGTCGCGATCGGCGCCCTGCGCATGCGCGGCCGCATCGCGATCTGCGGGATGATCTCCCAGTACAACGCCACGGAGCCGCCCGCCGGCCCGCGCAACCTCGTCCGCCTGATCCAGATCCGCGGCACGATCCAGGGCCTCCTGGTCCTCGACCACGGCGACCTGCGCGACGAGTTCATCGACCGCGTCGGCGCGTGGATCCGCGACGGCGTCCTCCGCTACGACGAGACGGTCGTCGAGGGCCTCGAGCACGCGCCGGACGCCCTGCGCGACCTGCTGGCGGGGAAGAACACGGGCAAGATGCTCGTCCACGTCGCGGGCTGACCGCGCCCGAGGTCCCGGCACCCCCTCCCGGCCACCGTTCGCCCGGCGCCTCCCGCCGCCCGCCGGAGGGTCAGCGCACCAGCCGGCCCAGTTCGACCCGGCTGGAGATCCCGAGCTTGTTGTAGGTCCGCTGCAGGCGGTTGGCGATCGTCCGAACCGACAGCTGCAGCTCCGCGGCGATCTCGCGGTTGCTGCGGCCGGCGGCGGCGAGCAGCGCGGTCTCGCGCTCCGCGGGGGTCAGCCGCTCGCGGACCTCGATCGACGCCAGGGCCGGGGTCCGGGCCTCCGGGCAAGCCTCGGCGAGCGCCGCCGCCCGGCGCATGGCGGCGTCGGCCCGCCCGGCGCTCCCCGCCGCCCGCCAGGCCCCGGCGGCGTCGGTCGCCGCCTCGGCGGCCAGGAGCGCCGCCCCCATCTCGTGGAACGCGGCCGCCGCGGACTCCAGCGACGGCGCGTCGCCGGTGCACAGCGCGACGACGTGGTCGCGCCGGGCAACCGCGAGGTCCCCGTCGATCCGCCCCGCGAGGTCCACGAGCCGGTCCCGCACCGCCGCCGCCCCGCCGGTGCGCGCGACGTCGTGGAGCGCCGCCGCGGCACCGGTGAGGTCGCCGATCCGCTCGCCGTCGTCGGCCGCCCGCACGAGGATGCGATGCGCGGCGGAGATGCGCCCGCCCGCGATCGCGGCCCACGCCCGCGCCATCAGGTGGTCGGTCCAGCTCCACAGCGGCGCCTCGATGCCGAGTCGGTCGAGCACGCCCAGGGACTCCTCGGCCCCCGCGTGGTCGCCCGCCACCCCCTGCGCCATCGCGAGCAGCGAGAGGAGGCTGTGCTCGAAGCCCGGCCGGCCGAGCCGCCGGAGGAGCGTGATCGCCTCCCGGGCGTCGCGTTCCGCCGCGCCGACGTCGCCGCGGTCCCGCGCCGTCCGGCAGAGGTGCCAGAGGAACCACGCCCGCGCCTCGCTGCTGCCGTCCTGCAGGCCCCGGCGGTGCTGGGCCCGTGCGAGCGCCTCGGCGTCCGCGAACCGGCCGGCGTGGGCCAGCGCCTCGCAGCGCGCGTAGAGGTTGAACCACGGGTACCAGTCGTCTGGCTCGATCAGCCGCTGCCCCGCCGCGTAGCCGCGGTCCGCCGCGCCGAGGGCCTCCGTCGTGCGTCCGAGCCGCCCCAGCCCGTAGGAGGCCACGAGGCCGAGCCAGACGCGCGACCGCCCCTCGGCCGCTCGCAGCAGCGGGACCGCGATCGCCGCCGCGGCTCCCGGCCCCTCGCTCCCGAGGACGAGCCCGGCGCGACGGCCGGCGATCTCGTCGCGGAGGTCGGGGTCGGCGATCGCGACCTCGGCCTGCGCCGCGACCTCCAGCCCCTCGTCGACGCGGCCGAGGCACAGCCAGCTGACGTCGATGTGGGCGATCGCGAGGCGGGCCCGCTCTGCATCGCCCGTGGCCGCGCCGACCAGGGCGGCCATCTGCCGGCCGGCCTCGTCAGGCCGGCCCTGCAGCGCCGCCGTCTGCGCCCGCAGCAGCCGGGCCTCGAACCCGGCACCGGCGTCGGCCGCCGCCGACGCGAGGCGCTCCGCGAGCCCGAAGTCGTAGTGCCAGCGGGCCGTTCGGGCGGCGCGCAGGAGGTCGCCGGGGTCGCCGCCCCCGCCGTCGAGGCGCCACAGGCCGAGGCGCAGATCGTCCCCGCGTCGCCGCACGCCGGCGCGCTCCGCCCGCTCCGCGAGCGCCCGGGCCATCGTCGCCACCCGGACGGCGGACGTCCGCCGGCGCAGGACGTCGGCGTAGAGCGGGTGCGCGAGGCGGACCCGCAGACGCCGGCCGTCGCGTTCCGTCACGAGCAGCCCGGCGCGGTGCAGGCGGTCCAGGAGCGCCGCGTCCGCGACGGGGGCGAGGTCGTCGGCGCCGAGCGGCTCGGCGTAGGCCACGAGCTCCAGGACGGCGAGGGCCCCCTCGTCGAGGCCGGAGAGCCGGCGCCCGACGAGCTCGACGATCCGGTCGGACGGCGCGAGCGGCCCGCGCAGGCGCCAGACGCCGAGCTCGTCGACGAGCGTCCCGTCGGCGAGCGCACCCAGCGTCAGCTCGCGCAGGAAGAGGACGTTGCCGCCGGAGTGCGCGGCGAGCTCGGCCACGGCCGCGCGGTCGACCTGCCCGCCGAGTGCCGCGCCGAGGAGCGCGTCGACCGCGTCCGGATCGAGCAGTCGCAGCTCCAGCCGGACCGCGAGCTCGTCCTTCCACAGCGCCGTGACGGCCTCCGGGGCCGGCTCACCGCTCCGGACCGTGAGGACGACCGCCACCGCCCCCGTCGCCACGAGCTGCTGCAGGAGCCCCGCGGACGCGTCGTCGAGGAGGTGGGCGTCGTCGACGAACAGCGCCGCGCGCCCGGCCGATTCCGACGCGAGGACCCGGGCCGAGCGGCGCAGCAGGTCCTCGTACGTGTCGGCCGTCTCGCCGGCGCCCGCGTCCGCCGCGCCGAGCAGCGGCGAGAACACCCCCAGGGGCGTCCGGGCCGAGGAGTGGGTCGCCGTCACCCACCGCGGAGCCGGGCCCGGTCGCGCCGCCTCCGCGGCCGCGGCCCGCGCGAGCCGCGTCTTGCCGACTCCCGCCGGTCCGACGAGCACGACGCTCCGCGGCCGGGGTCCCGCCAGCGCCGAGCGCAGGACCGCGAGCTCGGCATCGCGGCCGACGAGGGGCCAGGGGGCGGGCGGCATCGTCATCGGGTCGGCGCGAGAGGGGCCGCGCCGGCGGCGTCGGCGGGCCCCGCAGGCCGATCATGCCACCCCGCGGGCCTCCCGCGGACGGCGTGCGCTCGGCAGAGTAGTCGATTGCTCTCGCGGCGCCGGGCGCCTTCGGGTCGACTGGTCCCACCGCATCACGAGCCCGCCGCGCCGGGAGACGAGGAGAGCATCGACATGACCGTTCCGACGACCGCCGTCTGGTACCCCGGGGTCCGTGGCGTGCCTGCCAAGGGCATGGTCCCCTACGCCCAGCGGCTCGAGGCCGGGGGCGTCGACCAGGTCTTCACCTGGGACTTCCTGACCGGGATCCTGCCACGCGTCGCCTGGGGCGACAGCTTCAGCCCCGCCGCGAAGGTGCTGCCCGACGGCGACAGCTTCTATGACCCGTTCGTCCAGCTCGGCATGGCGGCGGGCGCCACCGAGAACCTGGGCCTCAGCGTCTGTGCCACCAACGCCATCCGCAACGGCCCGGCCGAGATCATGCGGATGGCGATGACCCTCGCCGACGCGTCGGGCGGCAACACGGTCGTCACGGTGGGGACCGGCGAGAAGCAGAACACGCAGCCGTTCGGCTACAGCCGCAAGCAGGGCGTCGGCCGGCTCGAGGACCACTTCCGGCTCTACCGCGAGTACTGGGACCACGACGAGCCGTTCGACTTCGACGGCAACTACTGGAAGGTCACGAACGCCTACATCGGCGGAGCGCGCACGCACCGGCCGAAGATGCTGCTGGCCGGGGCGGGCCCGCGAGCGCTCGACATCGCCGCGCGGTACGCGGACGGGTGGGTCATCCCCGCCCCCGCCGCGTTCGCCCACGTGGAGGACTGGGCCGCGAAGGTCGTCGAGCTGAAGGAGAAGGTCGAGTCCTACGGCCGCGATCCCGACGAGTTCATCTGCGGCATCGAGGCGATCGCATTGATCCACGAGGACGAGGGCGCGATCGAGGAGGCCATCGACCACAGCGAGTTCGTGGCGTCGTTCGCGTCGATCTACGGGCGCATGGCGCACGAGGAGTGGGAGCGCGAGCCCGGCGTCGAGCTCTGCCGGCCCCGGGAGTACAACTACACGCTCGACCTGCTGCCCAACGAGGTGACGAAGGCCGACAACGACGCGGTCATGGCCAAGGTCGGCCGGGCGATGAAGGAGAAGAGCTTCGTCCACGGCACCCACCGGCAGGTCGCCGACCACTGGCAGCAGTACGTCGACGCCGGGGCGTCGTGGATCGGCTTCCTCGACTTCGCGCCGTTCGTCTTCGGGATCGAGGAGACCGAGAACTGCCTGGACCGCAACATCGACGTCTGCCGGATGCTCAAGGGCCTGCCCGTCGGCGTTCCGGAAGCGGCGACGGCCGGCGCCTGAGCCCGGACGGACCGGCCCGCCGCGGGCGGACGACGACCCCATCGTCGTCCGCCCGCGCGCCCGCGACCCACCCGGTCGTCGGGGACGACAGCGCGCCAAGCCCCGTCTGCACGCCCCCGCACCTGCCGTGCGACACAATCGCTCGATGGCCGTCGCCGCTCCTCGTCGCGTCACGTTCAGCCGGAATCACACGCTGTCGTTGTCGCGGACGTGCTCGTCGGTGTGCAAGTACTGCGCGTTCGCGACGCGCAAGTTCCATCTGCACACCAAGGACGAGGTCCTCGAGATCCTCGACGAGGCCGTCAAGCGGCGCGCGAAGGAGCTCCTGATCCTCACCGGGGAGGAGCCCGACTCGCACCCCGAGGTCGCAGCCACGCTGAAGGAGTGGGGGTTCGTCGACTTCGTCGACTACGTCGTCTGGGCCGGCGAGCGCGCCCTGGAGCGCGGGCTGCTGCCGCACACGAACCTCGGCGCGGTCACGAAGGAGCAGCTCGAGCGGCTGCGGACCGTCACGGCGTCGCAGGGCGTGATGCTCGAATCGATCTCCGAGCGCCTGATGGAGACCGTCCATGCGGGGTCGCCGTCCAAGCACCCGCAGCGCCGTCTGGCGACGCTGCGCGCGGCCGGCGAGCTGAAGATCCCGTTCACGACGGGCATCCTCGTCGGCATCGGCGAGACGAAGCAGGAGCGCTTCGACTCCTTGGCCGCACTGGCCGAGGTCCAGGCCGAGCACGGCCACCTGCAGGAGATCATCCTGCAGAACTTCGTGCCGCACGAGCGCTACTACGGGCGCGACGTCGGCGCGATCGCCGACGAGGCCGCGCGGGACTACTGGCGCACGGGCGTCGGCGACAGCTCGCTGGGCTGGGAGCACTCGCCGCACCTCGGCCTCCCCAAGTGGGCGAACCCGATCTCGATCCAGGACATGGTCGAGCTGGTCCGCGAGACCCGCCGGCTGATGCCCGACATCGGCATCCAGATCCCGCCGAACCTCGCCGACTGGTGGCCCGAGCTCGTCGCCGCCGGCGCGACCGACCTCGGCGGACTGAGCGCCAACGGCGACCACATCTCGCCGGAGCACCCGTTCCCGTCGCCGACCCAGGTCCGCGCGCAGCTGAAGCCCCAGGGCGTCGCGCTGAGCGAGCGGCTCTGCGTCTACGGCCAGTACATCAGCGAGGAGTGGATCGATCCGGCGGTGCTGGACGCGATCACCGTGAAGTACTGGACCTTCATCCCGCGCGGCACGTCCGGGCGGTCCGAGGCGCCGTTCGCCATCGACTCCGACCTGGTCTCCCCGGCGCTGGAGAAGGCCCGCGACGGGATCCAGCTCTCGGAGCAGGAGCTGACGGCGCTGTTCGTCGAGCGCGACCCGGTCGCGATCGAGGAGATCCGCGTCGCCGCGGACGAGCTGCGCCGGTCGCTGGCCGGCGACACCGTCTCGTTCGTCGTCAACCGCAACCTCAACCTGTCGAACGTCTGTGTCGTCGGGTGCGCGTTCTGCGGCTTCGGGCAGTCCAAGCGCTCCCCCGACGCCTACAACGTGTCCGAGGAGGAGTTCGAGTCCCGCGTCAAGGACGCCGTGGACTACGGCGCCACCGAGCTCTGCATCCAGTCCGGCATCCACCCCGACTGGACCCTCGACGACTACGAGCGCTGGCTCCGCCTGGCGAAGCAGTTCGGCCTCAAGCACGGCCGCGACCTGCACCTCCACGCGTACTCGCCGATGGAGATCGCCCACATGGCCGACATCTCCGGCCTGTCCTTGGACGAGCTCTTCCCCCGTCTGCGCGAGGCCGGCCTCGGCTCCACGCCCGGCACCGCGGCCGAGGTGCTGGTCGACGGGATGCGCCAGCGGATCTCGCCGAACAAGCTGCCGGTGCAGCGCTGGATCGACGTCATCCAGGCGTCGCACCGCTCCGGCCTGAAGTCCACCTCGACGGTGATGTTCGGGCACATCGAGGAGCCGTGGGAGCTCGCCCAGCACATGCGCCTGATCCGCCGGGTACAGGAGGAGACCGGCGGCATCACCGAGTTCGTGCCGCTGTCCTTCATCCCGTTCCAGACGCGCCTGGGCCGCACGCACGGCGTCGAGGAGATCACGATCGAGGACAACCTCAAGCACACCGCCGTCTTCCGCCTGGCGCTCGGGCGAACGATTCCCAACGTGCAGGCCTCGTGGGTCAAGATGGGGCTCGCCGGTGCGACGGAGGCCCTCAGGTGGGGCGTCAACGACCTCGGCGGCACCCTGATGGAAGAGAACATCTCCCGCCTCGCCGGCGCCGCCCACGGCACGATCCTCGATCCGCACCAGCTGATCGCGGCCGCGCACGCCGCCGGTCGCCCCGCCGCCGAGCGCACCACGACCTACGAGATCCTCCGCGAGTACCCGATCGGCTGCGCGCTGCCGCCGGCCCCGACCGTCGGCCGCGGCGCCGCCGGGCCCGTCGACACGACGGGCCGGCCGCTCGCGGTCACGGCCGCCGCCTGACCGATGGAGGGCGCGGCCCGCACCCCCGCCGCGGGCGGGGCGGAGCACACCGGAGACGCCCGCCCGCGCCGCCGGCGGTGGGCCGTCGGCGGCGACCGGCGGCTCCTGCGGGACGCCGTCGACGTCGCCCGGGCCCTCGAGGCCGAGGGCCTCGTCGTGGGCACGGTCGGCAACGTGTCGGTCCGCACCGGCCCGACCGCCCACATCACCCCCACCCGCACCGGCTACGCCCGGATGACGGCCCGGGACCTCGTGATGGTCGACGTCGCCACCGGCGGCACCGTCGGCGCCGGCACGGCGTCCCGCGAGCTGCCGCTGCACCTCGCCGTCTACCGCGCCCGCCCGGACGTCGGCTGCGTCCTGCACACCCACAGCGTGGCCGCGACCGCGTGGAGCTTCCTCGACGAGCCCCTCGTCCCCGAGCTCGAGGACCTCGCCTACCACGGCATCGCCCCCGTCCGGACCTCCCCGCCCGCCGCCGCCGGCAGCGACGAGCTCGCCCGCGCGGCCGCCGGCACCCTGGGCCCGGACACCGCCGTCCTCCTCGGCCACCACGGCGTCCTGACGGTCGGTGCCACGCCGCAGGACGCCCTCCTCGCCGCCCGCGTCGTCGAACGCCAGGCCCGCGTGGCGTGGCTGGTCCGTGGCGCCGCGCCGTGGGCGACCGGCGTGGCGTCGGCGGTGCTGGGCGACGTGGCGGGAACGTCGGCGGGCTGAGGCGGCGGCGGCGGTCTGTCGCACCACGACGCCGGATGGCTCGCCTCCGCCCCTGCGGGTCGATCCCCCGTCGACGACGGCCGACGCGGCCCGCACCGCGGGCCGGTCACCGCCCCCGATACGGTCGGCCGGGTGCCCGACCCGTCGCACCCCGAACCCGACCCGACCCCGGAGCGCCTGACGCTCGGCGGCGTCGACCTCGACGTCGTGCGGCCCCGCGACCTGGAGTCGCTGATCGACGAGGAGGCCTTCGGGCGCAACGAGTTCCTCCCCTACTGGGCGGAGCTGTGGCCGAGCACCCCCGTGCTCGCCGAGCACCTCGCGGCGGTCGACCTGCGGAGCCGGCGCGTGCTCGAGCTCGGCTGCGGCCTGGGGCTGCCGAGCCTCGTGGCCGCCCGGCTCGGCGCGGACGTCACGGCGACGGACTGGGCCGCCGACGCGCTGGTCCTGCTGGCCGAGAACGCCGGCCGCAACGACGTCGACCTCGACCTGCGGCGCCTCGACTGGTTCGCGCCCGCCGAGGCCTGGCCGGAGGGCCCGCCGGACCCGTGGCCCCTGGTGATCGCCGCCGACGTCCTCTACGAGGCGCGCAACGCGCCGGCCCTGCTGCGGACCCTCGACCGGGTGGTCGCCCCCGGCGGCGAGGCGTGGATCGCCGACCCGGGGCGGCCGCCGGCCGCGGCGCTCTGGCGCGCGGCGGCGGCGACGTGGACGGTGGAGGTGCTCGGCGACGAGGTCTCCGGGCGGCCGACGGTGCGGCGGCTGCGGCGACGGCGCGGCTGACCGGCTGCGGGCTCGGAGAGTCGCCGGCCCGCGACGGAGGAGGCCGCCGGGGCCGGCAGCGGACCGGCGCGGGCACCTCGCAGCCATCGGCCCGCGGGGTCGGAGGGCCGGCGCCCGAGCGCCCCTACGCCCGCACGAGGTGGACCTCGCCGGCGTCCAGCGTCTCGACGCCCGCGGAGGTGCGCACCCGCAGGCGGCCCGTCTCGTCGACGCCGTCGGCGACGCCCTCGCCGCCCGCGCCGCCGCCGGGGCGCTCCCAGCGGATCGTCTCGCCGGCCAGGACGTCGCGGGCGGACCAGGCGGCCAGCAGCTCCGGGACCGGGAGGGCCAGGGCGGCGGCGAGACGCTCGAGGAGCTCGGCGAGGACCGCGTCGAGCTCGGACGGGTCACGGCCCATCGTCGCGGCGCGGGCGGCGATCTCCTCCGGCACCGCGCCGAGGTCCAGGGCGACGTTCAGGCCGATGCCCGCAACGGCCCAGCCCTCGGCCGGCCGGCCCTCGCAGAGGATGCCCGCGACCTTGCGCAGCGGGCCGCCGGAGCCGGCGAAGACGACGTCGTTGGGCCACTTGACCCGGGCGTCGTCGCCGACGGTCCCCGCGACGGCGACCGCCACGGCGAGCGGCAGGACCGCGGGGTTGGGCAGGTCGCGCAGGACGACCGAGACGGTGAGCGCCTGGCCGGCGGGCGCGACCCACGGCCGACCCTGGCGGCCGCGGCCGGCGGTCTGGACCGTGGCGGTCACCGTCGTCCCGTGCGGCGCGCCGTCGGCGCCCAGGCGCCGGGCCTCGTCGTTCGTGGATCCGGTCTCGTCGAAGTGGTGCCGCGGCTCGCCGAGGGGTGCGACGTCGTTCGTGCTCATCTGGGGTCCTGTGGGTCGTGGTGCCGCGGGGGTCCCGCCGTCGGATCGCCCGACGGCGTCGTGGGCGTCGGGTCGCCCGGCGACGCGGCGACCGGCGAGGTCCGGGCCGACGGGACGGCCGTGCGCCGTCCCACTCCGGCGCTCGACCTCACGCCCGGCGGATCCGCACGCGGGCGTCCGTCACGAGCTCCAGCGCCTCGCGGGCCGACGCGCGGTTGACGGCGACGGCGATCGCGCGGTTGGCGTCCTGGTAGAGGAGGACGGCGCCCGGGGCGACGTCCGCGAACGTCGTGGCGTAGATGCCGGGGACGCCGTTGATCTCGACCGCCTCGCCGATGCGCAGGCCGACGCCGGCGGTCAGCTCCTCGTGCTCGAGGTCGAGCATGACGTTGCCGAAGCGGTCGAACGCCAGGACGTGGGCGACGAGCTCGTCCCCGTCCAGCTCCGCCATCGGCATCGGCAGCGGCTCGACCGCGTCCGGGTCCAGCGGCGAGCCGACGTCGTCGAGCCCCAGGCCGGCGGCGAGGCGGGCGGCGATCGGGGCGAAGATGTCGCGCCCGTGGAAGGTCGCCGAGACGGGCTCCAGCCGGTACGGGGAGCTCGTGAGGTCCGCGGCCTGGACGATGCCTCCGAAGCGCTGGGCGGCGAGCCACAAGAGGCCGTTGTCGGGGCCGACGAGCACCCGGTCGTCCTCCTGGACCCGGATCGCGATCGGCCGCCGGCGACCGCCGACCTCCGGGTCCACCACCGCGAGGTGGACCCCGGCCGGGGCGTACGGCAGCGTCCGCTGGAGGGTGATCGCCCCGAGCCGCACGTCGAACGACGGGATGCCGTGCGTCAGGTCGATGACGCGGGCCTCCGGCGCGATGCGGGCGATGACGGAATGGCAGACACCCACGAACTCGTCGTGGAGCCCGTAGTCGGAGAGGAAGGTGACCGTCGTGCGCTCGATGGGGCGATCCTAGTCGCGCGCCGGGCGCGCACCGCGTGAGCCTGCTCCGCGGTGCAAGGGCTGCTGCAGTCGGCGCGCGAATGCCCCGCTCAGGCGGTCGCGCCGGCCTTCGCGACGCGGTGCTCGCCCTCGGCGAACTCCTCCACGATCTTGGCCGTGAAGGCCGGCAGATCGTCCGGGTTGCGGCTCGAGACGAGGCCCTGGTCGGTGACGACCTCCTGGTCGACCCAGGTGCCCCCGGCGTTCTCGATGTCGGTCCGGATGCTCGGGAACGACGTCAGCGTGCGGCCCGCGACGAGATCGGCCTCGACCAGCGTCCACGGGCCGTGGCAGATGACGCCGACCGGCTTGCCGGAGGCGAACCACGCCTGCAGGAACGCGATGACGTCGGCGTCCGTGCGCAGGTTGTCGGGGTTGGCGACGCCGCCCGGCAGGATCAGGCCGGCGTAGTCGTCGACGTGCGCGTCGGCGACCTTCTTGGCGACCGCGAAGGTGTCCCCCGGGAAGATGTCGCCGTTGGTCGCCTGGATCTCGCCGGTGTCGATCGACAGCAGCTCGGTGGTGGCGCCGGCGGCCTCGACGGCGTCGCGCGGCTGTTCGAGCTCGACCTGCTCGACGCCGTCGGCGGCGATGATCGCGATCGTCTTGCCCTGCAGCTCGTTCGACATGCGGTCCTCCGTGGGGTGGTGGCGTACGGGCTTCGCCTACCCCGCGCATGGGGGCGGAAACGGTCGTCCGGGTCACCGGTACGCATCTGATCGCGACACCTCCGGGGACGTGGACGGTCCGCCGTCGGACGGAGGGCCGCCCCCGTCGTGGTTGGAGGCCGGGGGTCCGGCCGGGCCTGTCGTGACCGGCGGGCAGGCCCGACCTCGGCCTTCTCGTGACCAGCGGCCCGTCCGGCCCCCGGGACCTCGCCTCCGCCCGCCGGATCCTGGTCCGGACCTACCCGCCGAAGGCCGCGACCGCCGCGGCCACGCCCGCGCCGACGTCCGCTTCTACGCCGAGGTCGGCCAGCGCACCGCCGAGGCCGGCGACGCCCGCCAGCACCGTCCGCGGCTCGGCGGCGGGCCCCATGTGGTCGATGCGGACCATCACGTCGCGCAGGCGGCCACCGCCCGGCGTGAGCGTCACGCCGTAGGCCGCACGGGCGCGGTCCACGAGGGTCGCCCAGTCGACGCCGTCGGGCAGGCGGACGGCCGTGGTCAGCGCGCTGGCCTGGTCGTCGGCCGCGACCCACGGCTCGACGCCGAGGCCCCGCACGCCCGCCCGGCAGGCCGCCGAGATCCGGGCGTGACGGGCGATCCACGCGTCCACGCCCTCGGCGAGGACGCGCGCGCAGGCGGCCTCGAGGGCGAGCAGCTCGAGGACGACCGGGGTGCCGGGGATCGTGGTGCGCCCGGCGTCGATCCAGCGCTCCTTCCAGTCCAGGAGGGAGAGGATCGAGCCGCGCCACGGGGCCGGGGTTCCCGCCGATCCGGGGAACCCCGCGGCGGGCCCGGTGACCGTGCCCGCCGCGGTGCCCCGGAGGGTGGCGCCGGACGGGCCGTCCGGCCCGGGTGCGGAGTCCGATTCGGACGCGGCGCCGGAGCCGCCCGGAGCCGCGAGCGCCGTCCACGCCCGATCGCTGATGGCCAGCGCGGACACGCCCGCCGGGCCGCCGAGTGCCTTCTGGGGCCCGACCATCACGACGTCGAGGTCGAGCTCGTCGATCGGCAGCGGGTGGCCGCCGACCGACGCGACGGCGTCGACGACGGTGAGGACGTCGTGCTCGCGGGCGACGGCGGCGATCTCGGCGAGGGGGTTGACCGTCCCGGTGGCGACCTCCGCGTGGACGAGCGACAGGACGGAGATCTCGGACCGGGCCTCCAGGATCGCCGCGATCTCGTCGGCGCGGACCGCGCGCTCCAAGGGGATCTCGAGGTCGACGACCTCCGCCCCGCCCGCCGCGAGCCACTCGCCGAAGTGCGCGCCGTAGGGGCCGGTGATGACGTTCAGGCATGTCACCCCCGGGACGCCGAGCCCGCGCGCCGCGGCCTCGAGCGCGAGGATCGCCTCGGCCTGCAGGACCACGACGTCGCGCTCGGTGCCGAGGACCCGGGCGACGTCCCGCTCGATCGACGCGAACCGCTCGGGCGTCATCGGGGGCGGGTCGAGCAGCGCGGCGTTCGGGATCGGACCGGTCATGGGCCGATGGTGGCACGGGGGCGGACCGGCGGCGCGGTCGGAGGTGCCGGCCGGGGCGTCAGGGGCGCCGGTCGGTCGGTGCCGCCGGCCGATGCGTGGCTCGTCGGCCGGCCCGGCCGCGCCGCGGGGCCGGCGAACGTGGGGCGGGGCGGAGACGGGGGCCGCCGAGAGTGCGTTCCTCCTCGCCCAGGAGGGACGAGCGCACTCTCGACCCGTGTTGCGGTCCCCGAGACACGATCTCCACTCGGTCTGAACGTTTTACCGGACACTTGTGCGTGATACGGTCCGAACTATGGACGGCACGATCGGCTCGACGCACTGGCGACGAAACCTCTTCGTCTGCCTCGCGGGGTCGTTCACCACGATCGTCGCGATGACGATGCTGCTGCCGTACCTGCCGCTGTACGTCGAGCACCTGGGCGCCGAGGGCCACGCGTCGATCGTCCGCTGGTCGGGGGTCGCCTTCGCCGCGACGTTCCTGACCGCCGCGCTGACCGCGCCGCTGTGGGGCCGGCTGGGTGACCGCTACGGCCGCAAGTCGATGCTGGTCCGCGCCAGCCTGGGGATGTCGATCGCCATGGCGTTGACCGGGCTGGCGCAGAACGTCGAGCAGCTGGTGCTGCTGCGCCTGCTGACCGGCCTGCTGGGCGGCTACTCGTCGGGCTCGGTGATCCTCGTGGCGGCCCAGACCCCGAAGGAGCGCAGCGCCTGGGCCCTGGGCGTCCTGTCGATCGGGGTGATGGCCGGCTCCGTCGTCGGCCCGCTCGTCGGCGGCGTGGCGCCGGAGCTCGTCGGGGTCCGGACGTCCTTCCTGGTCGCCGGCGGTGTGATCTTCGTGGCCTTCCTGGCCACGGTCTTCGGGCTGCGCGAGGAGCGGCCGGCGCGGCGGGCGCGAGGCGCGGCGGCGCCCGCGACCGGCACCGCCGGGGCCGACGCCGAAGACGCCACAGCCGTCGCCGTCACCGCCCCGGCCGACGCCACGAGGGCCACCGCCGGCGCCGCCGGGGCCGGGAGGAGCAACCGCCGGCGCGACGCGACGCCGTCGTCCCCGCGTCCGCGCCGCGGCCCCGCCGCCTGGGGCGACGCGCCCGCCCGCGTCGGGATCCTGCTCGGCGTCGCCAGCCTGCTGACCTTCGCCACGATGTCGCTGGAGCCGATCGTCACGGTCTTCGTCGGGCAGCTCGACACGGGGACGCGGCACGTCGCCACCCTGTCGGGCGTCGTGATGGCCGTCGGCGCGCTGGGCAGCATCGCCTCCGCGCCACGGCTCGGCCGGCTGGCCGACCGGATCGGCCACGCCCGGGTGATCACCGGCGGCCTGGCGGGTGCCGCGCTGCTCTTCGGCCTCCAGGCCGCCACCCAGGAGGTCTGGCAGCTGGTCGTGCTGCGCTTCGGCGCCGGCGTCTGCCTGGGCGGGCTCATGCCGGCGGTCACCGCGGCCGTCCGCCACGCGGTCCCGGACGCGGTCGTCGGCCGCGTGCTCGGCCTCTCCGTGTCGGCGCAGTGGGCGGGCCAGTTCCTGGGGCCGGTCCTCGGTGGCGTCGTCGCCGGGGCCTTCGGGATGCGCTCCGTGTTCGTCATGACCGCCGCGGTGCTGGCGGCCGGGGCCCTGCTGTCGCGGGTCGCGGCGCCGCCGGGACCGAAGGCCGCCGGCGGCGCGGACCCGGCCCCGGCGGACGCCGGGCCACCGGCGGCCCGGACCGCCTGAGGGGCCGCGTGGTCGGCCGGCCGCCCCGATCGTCGGGCCGCCTGGAGCGGAATGCGCCGCGCGGTCGGACCGGCCGCCCCGATCGTCGGGCCCGGCCCGGGCGGAACGCGCCGTGTGGTCGACCCCCGTGGCCGCCGAAGCCTCCGCTCAGCGCGCCGCCGCGTCCGCCACCAGCGCCGCGATCAGGCCGTCGATCGTGGCCTCCTGCGCCTCGACCGCCGGCGTCGCGCCGAGCTCGGCCAGCGCCGCCGTCGTGACCGGGCCGATCGAGACGGCGCGGGTGTCCGGGCCGACCGGGAGCCGGCCGTGCGGGGACGTGGCGTCGGCGTCCGTCACGCCGCCCGCGTCGGCGAGGAACCCGGCCGTCGAGGCCGACGTGAACGTCACGTAGTCGACCGTGCGAAGCGCGTCGAGGGCGTCGTCGGCCAGGGGCTCCGCGACGGTCTCGTAGACCGGGAGGTCGGTGACCTCGATCCCGGCGGCGCGCAGGCCGTCGGGGAGCGCGTCGCCGGCCGTGGCGGCGCGGACCAGGAGCGCGCGGCGAAGCCGGCGCGGCGGGGTGCCCGGGGTGGGCGCCCCCGTCGGACCGACCTGGGCGCCGGTCGCGATCGGGCCGGCGCTCGCCGGGGCCGACGACCCGTCCGCGCCGGCCGCCGCGATCCCGTCGCTCGGCCCGGCGGTCGCCGACGGCACGGACGCGCCCTCGGACCCGGCCCCGGCCGCCCCGCCTCCCGTGATCATCGCCGCCAGCGCCTCGCCGGTGAACGTCGCCGGCACGAGGTCGGCGCGCAGGCCGAACCCCTGCAGCGCCCGCGCCGTCCCGGGGCCCACGGCCGCGATCGTGGTGCCGTACAGCGAGCGGGCGTCCTGGCCGGAGCGCTCCAGCGCGGCCAGGAACTCGCGCACGCCGTTGGGCGAGGTGAGCGCGAGCACGTCGACGTCGACCAGCGGCGGCAGCTCGGCGTCCAGCGACCGGGTGCGGATCGTGGGGGTCTCGACGACCTCGGCGCCCAGGGCACGCAGGCGGCGGGCGAGGCCCGAGGCCTGGGCGCGGGCGCGGGTCACCGCGACCGAGCGGCCGAACAGCGGGCGGTCCTCGAACCAGCGCAGCTCGTCGCGCAGGCCCGCGACGCCGCCGACGATCGTGACGGCCGGGGCCTTGATCCCGGCTGCCGCGGCGACGTCGGCGATGTCGGTCAGCGTCCCGGTGACGACGCGCTGGGCGCCGACGGTGCCCGACTGGACGACCGCGGCGGGCTGGTCGGCGGGACGGCCTGCGCCGATCAGGGACGCGGCGATCGCCGGCAGGCGGCGCACGCCCATGTAGAACACGAGGGTGCCGGGGAAGCGCGCGAGGCCCTCCCAGTCGATCGTCGACTCGGGCTTCTTCGGGTCCTCGTGGCCGGTGACGAACGCGACGCCCGCGGCGTGCTCGCGGTGCGTGACGGGGATGCCCGCGTAGGCGGGGCCCGCGATGCCGGCCGTCACGCCGGGGACGACCTCGTACGGGACACCCTTCGCGCGCAGGCGCTGGGCCTCTTCGCCGCCGCGGCCGAAGACGAACGGGTCGCCGCCCTTCAGTCGGGCGACCGAGCGACCGGCCAGGACGTGCTCGAGCAGCAGCGCCTCCGTGTCCGCCTGCGGCACCTGCTTGCCGCCGCCGCGCTTCCCGACGTCGATCAGCAGAGCGTCGGGCCGGACGCCGTCCAGCGCCGTGGCGGGGATCAGCTGGTCGTGCAGGACGACGTCGACGGTCGCCAGGACCTCGAGCGCCCGCGCCGTCATCAGGCCCGGGTCGCCGGGGCCCGCGCCGACGAGGTAGGCGACGCCAGGCTCGGGGACGTCGCCGCCGCCAGGGGTGCTGCCGGAGAGACCCGCCGTGCCCGCGTCCGGCGCCCCGGTCGCACCCGCGGGGTCGCCGGGACCACGGGGATCGCGGGCAGCGTCCGCCCCTGCGGCACGGCCGCCGCCGTCGGCCACCCCGGTACGGGCGACGCCGCCGCGAGCCACGGCGCCCGTCCCGCCCACGCCGGTCGCCGGGCGGGTGTCCCCGACCGCGTTGCCGCCCGCGGCGACCCCGCCGAGTCGCGTCTCGTGCTCGTCGCTCGCGCTCATGCCGTCGTGCTCCCTCGATGGATCCAACTCGCCTGGAGACCGACCGCGTGGCGCGCACGACCGGGTACGGGCGCTCCGCGGCGTCCCGCCCCGGCGGCCCGGCGCTCGCCCGTCCGGCTGGATCCGCCCGACCCGTCCCGGCACCCGCCCGCGGTCACGCCGGCGCGTCCGTCTCGCCCGCGTGCTGCTCGGCGATCGACGCCGCCGGGTCTACCGCGGCGCGCGCAGCGGCCAGGAGCTCCGCGCCGCCGGCCCGCAGCAGGCGCTCGGCGACCAGGGCGCCGAGCGCCTCCGGGTCGTCGCCCTCGCGCTCGTCCAGCGCCCAGCCCGACCCGTCGGGCGCGCCGACGAAGCCCGTCAGCGCGTAGCCGCCGTCGACCGAACGGCAGTGCGCGCCCACGGCGCTGGTGCAGTCGGCGCCCAGGGCCCGGGCGACGGCGCGCTCGGCGCGCAGGCAGGCCCAGTTGCCGTCGTCGTGGATCACGGCGGCGGCCGCGGCGCTCGCGGCGTCGCCGGTGCGGCCCTCGATCGTCAGCGTCCCCTGGCCCGGCGCCGCGACGAAGGCGGGGCCCTCGAGCGCCACGACGTCGGCGGGCGTGCGGCCCAGGCGCGCGAGCCCGGCGGCCGCGAGCACGATCGCGTCCAGCCGGTCGGCGTGGCCGGGCTCCAGGCGCGCCAGGCGCGTGTCGACGTTGCCGCGGGCCGCGACGATCGTCAGGTCCGGGCGGGCGGCCAGCAGCTGGGCGGCGCGGCGCAGCGACGCGGTGCCGACGCGGGCGCCGTCGGGCAGCGCGTCCAGCGACGGCGCGCCGATCAGGACGTCGCGGAAGTCCTCGCGGACCGATGCGGCGACGAGCTCCAGGCCCTCGGGCAGGTCGCCGGGGACGTCCTTGGCGGAGTGGACGGCGAGGTCGACGTCGCCGGCGACGAGCCCGCGCTCGAGCTCCGTCACCCACTTCGCCTTGTCGGGCGCCGCGCGGTCGCGGTCGCCGGTCGTGACGACCTCGACGATCTGCACCTCGTGGCCGGCCGCGCGCAGGGCCGCGGCGACGGTGCGGGCCTGGACGAGGGCGAGGGGGCTGCGGCGGCTCCCGAGCCGGATCACGACGCGGACGTGCGCCGGCCGACGCCCGCCCGGACGTCGTCCGGGTCGGGGACGGCGGCGGCCGAGACGTCCGTCGTGCCGGGCCCCGCGTCGGCGGCCACGTGCGCGGGGCAGCCGGGCGGCGGGACGGCACCGGCAGGGACCGCGCTCGGACCGACGGCCGTCACGCCGACGACGCTCGCGCCGTGCGCCGCCGACACGGCCTCGACCCCGTCGGACCCCGCGGCGTACGTCACGTGCGCCGGGCACTCCGGCGGCGGGGCGCCGCCCTGGGCGACGTCGACGTCGGTGCCGTCGAGGCCGAAGAGGTCGCGCAGGACCTCGACGTGGCCGTGGGCGTCGTCGCGGTCGCGGGCGTCCTTCAGGCGCAGCGTCGGCTCGTGCAGCAGGCGCTGGACGACGGTGCGCGCGGCGCGCTCCATGCGCTGGAGGTCGGCCTCGCTGGCGGACTCCCAGCGGCCGACGTTCTCGGCGAGGACCCCCTCGACGATCTCGGCCGCGCGGGCGCGCAGGTCGACGATCGTGGGGGTGATCTCCATCTGGCCCATCCAGCGGGCGAACTTGTGGATCTCCTCCTCGACGACGTCCTCGGCCATCGCGGCCTCGCCGCGGCGGCCCTCGAGGTTACGCGCGACGACGCCCTGCAGGTCGTCGATGTCGTAGAGCGCGACGCCCGGCAGGCCGGCGCACTCGGGGTCGATGTCGCGCGGGACGGCGATGTCGATGAGGACGAGCGGCCGCTCGGGGCGCTGCTCCATCACGAGGGCGAGCTCCGTCGGGCCGAGCACCGGGTGCGGCGAGCCGGTCGAGGAGATCACGACGTCGGCCTCCACGAGCTGCTCGGGCAGGTCCGTCAGCGTGCCGACGCGGCCGCCGAAGCGGTCGGCCAGCGAGCGGGCACGGTCCGCGTGGCGGTTGGAGACGAACAGCGTCTGCACGCCCTGCGTCGCGAACGCCTGGGCGGTCAGCTCGGCGGTCTCGCCCGCGCCGATGATCATCACGTTCTTGTCCGACAGGCGCCCGACCTGCGCGGCGGCGAGGTCGACCGCGACGGACGCGACGCTCGTGCGGCGCTCGGACAGCGTCGTCTCCGACCGGACGCGCTTGCCGGTGCGCAGCGCGGCCTTGAAGAGGCGGTTGAGCATCGGGCCGGTGGTGCCGGCGCTCAGGGCGGTCTCGTACGCGCGCTTGACCTGGCCCTGGACCTCGTACTCGCCGAGGATCATCGAGTCCAGGCCCGACGCGACGCGGTAGAGATGCCGGGCGGCGTCGCAGTTGCGGGGCGTGTAGACGAGGCTCGCGAGCTCCGTCGGGCGGATGCGGGAGCTGCGCGCGACGACGCTGAGCAGCTCGCTCTCGGCCTGCAGGACGTCGCCGACGACGAGGTAGACCTCGGTGCGGTTGCACGTCGAGAGGACCGCGGCCTCGTGCACGTGCTCGGAGCGGGCGAACTCGCTGAGCATCCGGTCGATCTGGGCGTCCGTGACCGACAGGCGCTCGCGGACGGCGACCGGGGCGGTCTTGTGGGACAGCCCGAGGACGAGCAGCTCGTTCATCGCTCCACCCCGAGGCGCTCGGCGGCCGCGGCGACCGAGGCCGGATCGCCGACGGGCGAGGCCTCGTCGTGGGTGGCCGGCTCCGCGGGGGGCCCGGAGGCCCGCTCGCCGACGGCGTCCAGCCGGGCCTCCAGCGCCTCGAGCCGGCGGGCCGAGTCGCGGACCCGGAAGACGACGATCAGGAGGTACGCGAGCACCAGCACCGCGGAGACGATCACCGCCGCCGTGACGTAGCCGGGGCTGCCGGTGTCGGGCGGGATCTCGTTGAGAGCGGCGAGCAGCACGGTGAGGGTCCAGGGTACTTCGGACTACAGGGTGACGGGCGACGACGCGCGGGCGACGACCGGGACGGCGTCCTCGCCCTCGACCTGGCGCTGCAGCTGACGGACGCGGATGCGGGTGCTCTTGTGCACGACCTCGAGGTGCCACAGCGTCACGCACAGCGCGCCGAGCGCGAGGACGGAGAGCAGGAACGCGAGGCCCGCGGTGCCGGGGAGGTTGGAGCCCGGGTCGTCCAGCGGCTGGGGGTGCAGGAGGTTCGTCGTCATGCGGACGACGCCGAAGCAGACCGGGGCGAAGATACCAGCGGAGACCGCGAAGACGGACGCGGTGCGGGCCTGGCGTTCCGGGTCCTCGATCGCGAAGCGCATCGGTTGATACGTCGCGTAGAGCAGGTAGATGATCCCGAACGTGACGAGGACGGGCTCGCCCCAGTCCCACCACACGCCCCAGGCCGTGCGGCCCCAGATCGCGCCGGTGAGCAGCGCCGCCAAGCAGAAGACCTGGCCCATGTGGATCGCCACGTAGGAGCGCAGGTCGTCCAGCGGGCGGTCGTGCTTGAGGTGCTGCCAGGCGAAGAACGCGCCGACCACGAACGCGATCAGCGTGATGATCGCGAAGGCGGGGTGCAGGTACGTGAGCTTCTGCCGCACACCCTCCGTGGCGTCCGTCGGCACGACCGCGACGGAGACGATCACCCATGCGGCGACGATCACCGCCGTGGCGATCGTGAGGGGGAGGAGGCGCCGGGCGTAGGGCATCGTCGGAAGCCGTTCAGTCCTCGACGATGCCGTCGGAGACCGCCCAGCAGACCAGCAGGAACACCCCATCGTACAGGGCGAGCGCCAACCACCACCGCCCCTCCGAGACCCCCGTCGGGGACGTGAGCATCGGGGCCAGCGCCTCGGACGCCAGGGCGATCAGCGGGATCAGCAGCGGCACGGCCATCAGGGGCACCAGGAGCTCCCGCGAGCGGGCCGCCGCGGCGATCGCCCCGACCAGCGCGCCGGCCACCGCGATGCCCAGGTCACAGAGGACGAGCGCGGCGGCGAGCCTCGGGATCGCGGCGGTGTCGAGCCCGTCCTGGAGCAGCAGGAGGACGAAGAACGGCACCGCGACGACGTGCAGCGCGACGAGGAAGGTCCACAGCGCCAGCGCCTTGGCGGCCACCAGCGCCGACGCGGGCGCCGGGGTCAGGCGGAAGGCGTCGAGCCCGCCCTCGTCCTCCTCGGCCGCCCACAGCCGGCCGATCCCCAGGAGCGCCGCCAGCAGCGTGGTGACGTCCGCGTTCGCCCGGTACGGGTAGAGCAGGTACCCCTCGTAGAGGACCGCGTCGGCGACCGCCCGGGCCGCGTCCAGGCTCACGGCGCCGGCCTGTCCGCCGCGGCGAGCAGCGTCTGGATGGTCTCGTCCCAGCTGGTCAGGCCGTGCTTGTCGCGGTATCCGGCGAGCCGGGTCAGCACGTCGGAGCCGGCCCGCAGCCAGCCGCTGTTCGGGTAATAGGAGTCGATCATGTCCCGCCACACGGTCACCGGCATCCGGTGCCGGGCCTCGCAGCTCCACGGGATCTGCTCGACAGCGAAGCCGCTGGTGCCGCGGGTGAAGACGGTCCCGGAGAACAGGAAGCTGAGCGGCACGGCTCCCGAGTCGAGCGCGTGCAGGTAACGGGAGCCGACCACGTCGAGGTCGTAGGTGCACGGCATCGGCAGGTCCAGGTCGGTGCGGCTGGTGAAACCGGGCACGGTGACCGAGCACTGCATCCACTGGAACGGCCGGACCGTGTCGCCCCAGCGGTCCGGCTCGCCGAACTGGCCGCGCAGCCCGACCTTCTCGGCCGGCTCGTAGCGGCGCAGCTGCGGCTCGACCCGGACCT
>NZ_JBFAPC010000095.1:0-22523 GCF_040675535.1 Patulibacter sp. NPDC049589
CAGGAGGGACGCCGCCGCGCGCGGATCGCCGGCCTCCGCGATCGCGCGGACGACCGCCACGCGCGGCGCGCCGGCGCGCAGCACCGCCCCGATCGTCGTCGTGTCGATCCCGCCGATCGCGACGAACGGCAGCTCGCGCGACGCGGCGTGGGGGATCAGGCCGGTCCCGATCGCCGCGGTGCCGGCCTTCGTCGGCGTCGCGTGGATCGGGCCGACGCCGATGTGGTCGGGGATCGCGCGCGGGTCGCGGTCCGGTCCGCCGTCGTGGGCGGCGTCGATCTGCTCCGCGCTGTGCGTCGACAGGCCGATCAGGAGGTCGTCGCCGACGATGCCGCGGGCCTCGGCGACCGCGAGGTCCTCCTGGCCGACGTGGACCGCGTCGGCGCCGCCGGCCAGGGCGAGGTCGGGCCGGTCGTTGAGGACCAGCAGCGTCCCGGTGATGTCGCAGAGCTGGCGCAGGCCGCGCAGCGCGGCGACGAGCTCGTCGTCCGTCGCCGCCTTGTCGCGGACCTGCACCGCGTCGACGCCCCCGGCGATCGCGTGGGTCGCGACGTCCAGCAGCGTGCGCCCGTTCGGCGCGAGCGGCGCCACCAGGTACAGGTGGACGGCGGAAAAGCGCGCGCGACGCTCCTCGGGGGTCATGGCGCAGCAGTGTGCCAGCCGGGCGGCGCCGGGGACCCCGCACGGACGAGCGCCCGGGGCCGACGGGTCAGGCCGGCGGGGGCGGACCCTCGCCGCCCGGGTCGCCGTCGCCCGAGCGCGGGGGCGACCGCGGGAACCGCTCCTCGTACGGGTCCGGGTCGCCCGGCGTGCGGCGCCCGTCGTCGCGGTCGGCGGGGTCGACCCACGGCTCGACCTCGTTGCCGGAGTAGAACCCGTTCCACGGCGTGGACCAGCGCTCGGGGAACGCCGACCAGGCACCGCCGGTGACGCCGACGATGATCGCGAGCTCCAGGAGCAGGGCGCCGGCGCCCTCCAGATCGCCGACGCGGACCACCACCTGCGCGAGCGGCAGGGCGACGAACAGCGTGACGACCGCCAGCAGCACCGCGCCGCCGGTCGTCGGGATGCGATCGAAGAGCCGGCGCTTCACCGGCGCGGACACTGGTGGCGGGGACGCACCGACCCAGCCTCCCACGGGTGGGTCCGCCGCGGGGCCGGTCGAGGGCGGGTGGCGCGGCCGACGGAGAGCGTCCGGCGGGCCCCGGGCGCCCGGGGGAGACGCCGGGGCGGCGAGGTCACCCGTGCACAGCGAGCTACCATCGGGAGCAGCCATCCGTGGCGGGAGCCCATCCGGGCTGAGAGGGGGACGTGACGTCCCCGACCGCCGAGCCGCCCGGTCATGCGGGCGCGCGACACGCCATGCCCGCCGCCCCGTCCACCGACCGCCCGACCGACGTCCTCGTCGTGGGCGCCGGGCTCGCCGGGCTGCCGGTCGCGCTGGAGCTCGCCCGGCGCGGGGCGACCGTCCGGGTCGTCGACCGGGGCGCGCCCGGGTCGGGGACGAGCCACGTCGCCGCCGGGATGCTGGCGCCCGTCACCGAGGCGGAGCCCGACGACCCCGAGCACCTCGCCGTCGGCCGGGCCGGCCTGGAGCGCTGGCCGGCGTTTGCGGCGTCGCTGGCCGCCGAGTCCGGCATCGACCTGCCCCTGCACCGCGCGGGGACGCTCGCGATCGCGCGGGACCGCGACGAGGCCGAGGCGCTCGCCCGCTTCGCCGGCGTCTGCGGGCGCTTCGGCCTGCCGGTGCAGCGGGTCCTGCCGAGCGCCGCGCGACGCCTGGAGCCCGCCCTCGCCCCGACCCTGCGTGGCGCCCTGTCGATCCCGGGGGACGCCGCCGTCGACCCGCGGCGGATGGTCGAGGCGCTCGTCGTGGCACTGCGGGAACGCGGGGTCGGGGCCGTGCGCGGCACGGTCGACCGGCTGCTGGTGGAGGGCCGGCGCGGGGCCGCCGCCGACGAGAGGACGAACACCCGCGACGAGCGCGTCGCGCTCGGCGACGGGACGGACCTCCGCGCCGGCGACGGGACGGTCCTGCGCGCCACCGGCGTCGCGCTCGACGACGGGACGGTCCTGCGCGCCAGCGCGGTCGTCCTCGCCACGGGGTCGTGGTCGATCGGCGGGATCCCGGAGGGCGCCCGCGTCCCGGTCCGCCCGGTCAAGGGCCAGCTCCTCGTCCTCCGCGACCCGTCGGGGCCCGGCCTGGTCGAGCGCGTCCTGCGCTTCGGTCCCGGGTACCTCGTGCCGCGCGGGGACGGCCGCTACGTCCTGGGCGCGACGACCGAGGAGCGCGGCTTCGACACGACCACGACGGCGTGGGCGCTGCACGACCTGCTGCGCGACGGCTTCGAGCTCGTCCCCGGGCTGTTGGACCTCGAGGTCGAGGAGACCCTCGCCGGCCTGCGCCCGACCACCCCCGACGCGCTGCCGGCGATCGGCCCGGCGGCCGGCGTCGACGGCCTCTGGTGGGCGACGGGCCACCACCGCAACGGGGTGCTGCTCGCGCCGCTGACCGGCGAGCTGGTCGCGGCGGCGATGGCCGGAGAGGACCCGGCCGACGTCGCCGCCCTCGTCGCCCCGGCGCGCTTCGCCGGCCGGCGGTCGCCGGGGCCGGGTGCGGTCTCCGCCGATCCGCCCGCCCCGCCCGGCCCCACCGATCCGCCCCGTCACCCCGTCCCGGAGGACGCCCGTGCCTGAGACCGTCACCGTCAACGGCGAGCCGCGCGCGGCCGCCGGCCGCTCCGTCGCCGAGCTCGTCGTCGACATGGGCCTGCCCGCCGACGGCCGCGGCGTCGCGGTCGCGATCGGCGGCGAGGTCGTCGCGCGCGGCACCTGGCCGTCGCGCGCGCTGGTCGCGGGCGAGCTCGTCGAGGTGCTCGTCGCGATGCAGGGCGGCTGAGCCGCCGGGCCCGACGGCGTCGTCCGGCGCTCGCGAGGGCGGCCCCCGCGTCGCCTTCGTCGCCTCGAACCGAGGCGTGCACCGCCCGCGCGGCCGCGGACGGTCGCTACGCGTGGGGCCGGCGCCCGGCGGACCTACCCCTTGTCGCCGAGGTTCTTGTTCAGCCAGTCGGTGACGGTCTTCGCGGCGCCCTCGGCCTGGCCGGCGATGTCCTTGAACGCGCCCTGGAACTTGTCGCGGTAGTGCTCGGCGGCGGCCTTGGCCTCGGCGCGGACGTCGGGGTCCTCCTCGCCGCGCTTGGGGTAGACGCCGTCGCGGATCCGCTCGTAGTCGCCGCTCTTGACCCAGTCCATGAGCTCGTGCGCGCGCTTGACCGACAGCGGGTGGGTGGAGCCGAGCTCCAGGCTGATCTTCGTCCGCAGGCCGATCCCCCGGCTGCGCTTGCCGTAGTCGTCGGCCTGGGCGAGGAAGGCGCCGAGGTCGAGGCGGTCCGCGGCGGTGCCGGCCGACAGCGACATCAGGGTCTTGCAGACGAGCAGCGGGTCCTGCACGACGAGCGCGGCGATCCGGTCGCAGGTGAGCTCCGCCGCGCGGGACCACTCCAGCAGCGCGTTGCGGACCGCCATCAGCGGCAGCGCGGTCGGCAGCGACTTGTTCAGGACGCTGCCGCCGAGGCTCATGATGATCTGCAGCACGGTGCCGTAGAGGACGTGGTCGCACATCACGTGCGCGGCCTCGTGGGCCAGGACGACCTGCTGCTGGGCGGGGTCGAGCTGGTCGATGACCTGCGAGTGCACGAGCACCAGCGGGTCGCCGGCGCCGATCGTCAGCGCGTTGGAGAACGGGAACGCCGCGAGGTACAGCTCCGGCGTCCGCGGCAGGTCCAGCGTCGTGTACGCGCTGCGGTGCAGGTTGTAGATGTCGGGCAGCTGCTGGTGCGACAGCCGCACGGACGACGCGAGCAGGTTCTGCCGCAGCGCCCGCTCGTAGCCGAGCTCGATGAGCTTGCGGGCGATCGCGTTGATCCCGGGGATCGTGTTCAGCGCGGCGGTCGCGGCCCGGTCGGCGGGGTGGCGGAGGATCTGGGGGTCCAGCTCCTTCAGCACGTAGCCGGGGACGGGGAGGTCGTCGTCGTCGCCGCTCATGGGCCGAGGCTACTGGCCGGTGAGCGGCTGCACGCCACCGCCGGGTGAACCGGCAGCGGGCCGGACGGCTCGGGCGGCGACGATCGGTCGCGCCGGGAGCCGGCGCCGCCGCGCGCTGCGGCTCGCCGGCCGCGGGGGCTCAGGAGCAGCGGGGGAGACCGCCCACGCGGGTGCCGTCCTTCCACGGCTCGGTCGGGCCGTAGTAGGACCCCTGCATCCAGAGGCGATCGGCGGAGCCCGCGTCGCGCAGCACCGTCCGGATCTCGCCGTCCCGCCAGCGGGAGGGAGTCTTCGAGTCGACCTGCTGCTCCGCGGCGCGACGCGTCACGACGGCCCAGATGCCGATGCCGTGCGTCGGGGCGTCCTGGCTGCGGCTCGTCAGCTCGCTGACCGTGCGCACCCACCACGGGCCGTCGGTGCGGTGACGCTCGCGGCAGGCGTAGTGCCGGAACGCGTCGCCGCGGACGTACTCCCACGAGCCGCTCGGTCGGGCGTCGGCGACGGACGGGAGCGCGAGGACGGAGGCCGCGAGCACGAGGGCGGAGAGCGTCGCGGTGCGGCGGGGGATGGTGGGGGCCATGCGGGAATCCTACGAGGCGCCTTGCCGCTCGCCGTAGCCGGCCGGCAGGACCCGGATCGTCCGGAGCGCCGGGTCGGCCGCGCCGTGCAGCCGGGCGCCGGCGTCGACGAGCCGGCGCAGGTAGGTGACGATCTCGGGCGTGACGCGCTCGCCCGGCAGCAGGGCCGGGATCCCCGGCGGGTAGCCGGCGATCGACTCGCACGAGATCCGGCCCTCGGCCGCGGCGAGGTCGGCGTCGACGGTCTCGCCGGGCCCGAGGAACGCGTCCCGCGGCGGCAGCACCGACACGGCGTCGGGCGCCCGCGGCGCGGGGACGGTCGTGCCGCCGCCGGGCCGGCGCAGCCGCGAGGCGATCTCGTCGAGGTCCCCGCCGACCCGCTGCAGGGCGACGGGGTCCTCGCCGATCCCGAGCAGCAGCACGACGACGGCGTGCGTGGCGAGCTCGACGTTGACGTCGTAGCGCTCGCGCAGCGCGTCGGCGACCTCGTAGCCCGTGCGGCCGATCCCGCGGACGTCGACGACGACCCGCAGCGGGTCCCAGCCGCCGACGCCGGGCATGTGGCGGACGTCGGCGTCGAGGACGTCGAGGCCCTCGGTGCGGCGGATCTTCACGTGCAGCGTCGCGACGGAGGCGATCGTCTCGTGCAGCATCGCCTCGCCGTGGACGGCGATCTGGCGGCGCGCGGCGTCGAGCGAGCCCATCAGCAGCGACGACGGCGACGTCGAGCGGAGCAGCCGCAGCGTGCGCGCGACGGCGTCGATCGGGACCCGGCCGGTGTCCGCCACGTGGAGCATCGCGCTCTGCGTCAGCGACCCGGCGATCTTGTGGGTGCTGGTGAGGACGGCGTCGGCGCCCAGGCGCAGCGCGCTCTCGGGCACCCCGGGATGGAAGCCGAAGTGCGGCCCCCACGACTGGTCGACCACCAGCGGCACGCCGGCCTCGTGGGCGACGTCCGCCAGCGCCGAGATGTCGGCGGCGATCCCGTAGTAGGTGGGGGAGACCACGAACGCGGCCCGAGGGATGTCGTCCCCCACCCGCCCCGCGGCCAGCGCGGTCCGCAGTGCCTCGGCGGCGACGCCGAGTGCCATGCCGAGGTCCTCGTCGTACTCCGGTGCGACGAAGGACGGGGTCCCGCCCGACAGCACGAGCCCGTCGACGATCGACGCGTGCGAGTTGCGCTGCACGACGACGTGGGCACCCTGCGGCGCGAGCGCCAGCGTCAGCGCGTGGTTGCCCTGCGTCGCCCCGTTGGTGAGGAAGAACGTGCGGGCCGCGCCGTGCGCCTCGGCCGCCAGGGTCTCGGCGCGCTCGTACGGCGTGGGCGACTGGCCGGCGTCGACCCCGTGGATGTCCTGCGGGATGTCCAGCGCCAGCGCGTTGTCGCCGATCCCGTACCGCAGGCCCGGGTCGGCGCTGCGCCCGCCCTTGTGCCCGGGGACGTGGAACCGCGACGCCCCGCGCAGGCCGTAGGCGACGAGCGCGTCGAAGTAGGGAGCGGTGGGCTGCGGGTCGGTCACGATCTCCGCAGACGGTACGGGTCGGCCCGGTCCCCGAACGCGCGACGGACCGCCGACGATCCGGGGGCGGGAGGCGACGCGGCGTCGCGTCACCGGGCCCGGCGGCGGAAGGGCGGGCTGGCCGTCCGGGCCGGCGCCGACGGGCACGCGCCCTTCACCCGCGCGCGCCGTCCGTCGCCGACCGCGAAGATCGGGCGATGCCGACCCTCCCCGACGGCCGCGGCGTTCGCGGGCTGACGATCGACGCGATGGGCTGCCTGGTCACGCTCGAGGATCCCATCCCGGCGCTGGGCCGCCTGGTCACGGATCGGGGCGAGCCGCGCGGCCGCGACGCCCTGAAGGCCGCGCTGAAGGCCGAGATCGCGCACTACCGGGCGCGCCACGCCGACGCCCGGGACGCCCCCGCGATGCGGGGCCTGCAGCGCGAGTGCGCGGAGCTGATCGCCCGCGAGCTCGCTCTGGCGACGCCGGTCGACGAGGCGTTCGTCGACGGCTTCCTCGCGACCCTGGAGTTCACCGTCCTGCCGGGCGTCGTCCCCGCGCTCCAGCGCCTGCGGGAGGCCGCGGTGCCGATGGTCGTCGTCTCCAACTGGGATTGGGGCCTGCCGCAGCACCTCGAGCGGCTCGGCCTGGCGCCGTACTTCGCCGGCGTCGTGACGTCGGGCGGCGAGGGCGTCGCGAAGCCGGACCCGCGGATCTTCGCCCCGGCGCTCGCGATCCTCGGGCTGCCGGCGGACGCGGTCGCGCACCTGGGCGACGAGGACGTCGACCGCGACGGCGCGGCGGCCGCGGGCCTGGCCTTCCTGGAGCCGCCCGTGGCGACGCTGCCGGAGCGGATCGGGGTGGCCTGAGGCCTCCGGGCTGCGGCCCTCGACTCGCGGCCTCGCGCGCGCCGCCCCTCGGGCCCGTGCCTCGGGCCACCGCCTCGGGACCTGACCCCAGCCCTGGCCGCCGACCCTCCTCGCGCGCCACCGCCTCCGGCGGTGCCTCGGGTCACCGCCTCCGGCCCCCCTGGCGGACGACGCACGTCGGTCGCCGCGTCATGTTCCTGGTGATTGGATCCAGTCACCAGGAACATGACGCCGTGGACGACGGGGTGATCCCGGCGCGGCGCGGCCGAGGGCGACCGTCGACCCGCCGTACCCTGTGGCGATGCCCGCCGAGTCCGCCCCGACCGTGCAGTCCCCGGCCCGCCTGGCGCCAGGCGCCGATCCGCTGACGATCGCCGGCCGCACGTTCTCCTCGCGCCTGCTGCTCGGGACCGGCGGGTTCAGCCGGATGAGCACGCTGGAGGAGGCCGTCGCGGTTTCGGGTACCGAGCTCGTGACGCTCGCGCTGCGCCGCGCCGGGTCGGGTGGCACCGACATCGAGGGCTCGCTCGTCGACGCGCTGGTCCGGGCCGGCGTCGCGTTGCTGCCGAACACCGCCGGCTGCTTCACCGCGCGCGACGCGGTCCTGACCGCGAAGCTCGCCCGCGAGGCGTTCCGGACCGACTGGGTGAAGCTCGAGGTGATCGGCGACGACCGCACGCTGCTGCCCGACGCCGTCGAGCTGCTGGCCGCGGCCGAGGAGCTCGTCGCCGACGGCTTCGTCGTCCTGCCCTACACGACCGACGACCCCGTCCTGGCGCGCCGGCTGGAGGACGTCGGCTGCGCCGCGGTGATGCCGCTGGGCTCGCCGATCGGCTCCGGCCTCGGCATCCGCAACCCCCACAACATCGAGCTGATCGTCGAGCGTGCCGGCGTGCCGGTCGTCCTCGACGCGGGCATCGGCACGGCGTCCGAGGCCGCGCTGGCGCTCGAGCTCGGCTGCGACGCCGTGCTCTGCGCGACCGCGATCAGCCGCGCGGAGGACCCGGTCCGCATGGCGCGCGCGATCCGCCTGGGCGTCGAGTCCGGCCGCCTGGCCCGCGGCTCCGGCCGGATCCCGCGGCGCACCCACGCGCTGCCGTCGACCCCGGTGGCGGGCACGCCGGACCTCTAGCCGCCGTGCTGCTGCCCGCCCTCCACCCGCTCGCCGCCGCGACGGTCACCGTCCCCCTGGGGCTCGACCTCGCCGCGGTCGCGGTGGGCGCGGTCTTCGGCGCGCTGGTCGCCGTCCGTCGCGACCTCGACCTGACCGGGACGATCGGCCTGGCGGTGCTCGGCGGCCTCGGCGGCGGCGTCGTGCGGGACCTGCTGCTGAACCAGATGCCGGTGGCGCTGACGAGCGACTCGTACCTGCCGGTCGCGCTCGGCGTCGGCGTCCTGATGCTGGTGCTGCACCCGCACGCGGGGCGGCTGGACGACCTGCTCGACCTCTTCGACGCGTTCGCGCTCGGCCTGTTCGCGATCGTCGGCGCGTCCAAGGCGCTCGACGCCGGCCTCGGTCCGGTGTCGTCCGCGGCGGTCGGCGTCGTCGCGGCGACGGCCGGCGGGGTGCTCTGCGACGTCCTCTCGGGTCAGCGGCCCTACATCTTCGGCCCGGGGCCGATCTACGGCCTGGCCGCGGCGGCCGGCAGCGCCGCCTACGTCGCCGTCGACCGGATCGCCGACAGCGTCGCCGCCGGGATCGTCGTCGCGATGGTGATCACCGTCGGGCTGCGGCTGCTGGCGGTCCACCGCGGGCTCGCGACGCGGACGGCGGCCGAGGTGCGGCTGGGGCGCGGGCGGCGGGGATCGACCGGGGGAGCCGGCGCGGAGGGGCGGCCGTCCCCCGACGTCGTGCTCGTCGACGACGCCGACACCACCTCGGACCCGCGATGATCCCCGCATGACCGGAATCGACGGCGAGGCGCTGCAGGGCCGGGTCGTCCGCACGCTGGGCAGCCGCGACCGCCAGGCGGTCGCGGCCCTCGTGACGCACGACGTGCACTACGAGGACGCGTTCGTCGACGTGCCGCTGCTCGGGCCCGACCGGCTCGCGGACCACCTGGCGATCGTGTGGTCCGCGATCCCCGACGTCGCGTTCGAGACGACCGGCCCGGTGCTCCACGACGGCGACCGCATCGTCGCGCTGCCGATGCGCCTGGTCGGCAACCACACCGCGTCGCTCGCGGGCATCCCGGCGACCAACCGCTTCGTGCACGTCCACGGGATGCTCGTCCTCGAGCTCGACGCGACGGCCCACCGGGTCCACCGCGCCCGGCTCTTCTCCGACCGCTACGCCGCGTCGGTCCAGCTCGGCGTGCTGCCGCAGTCGGGCACCGTCGGCGACCGCGCGGTCCGCGCGATCCAGGGCTTCGGCCTGCTCTGGGGGAAGTAGGGGCGGAGGGGGCCGCCACGAGACGTGGCGCCGGTCCTGCGGCGCTGCTGCTCGCGGGCCCGACCGGCGACGGGAGTCCGGCGCGCCACGACGACGGATCAGTCGGGCGCCGCCGGGATCGCCACGTCGACGGCCAGCGCCGGGTGGTCGGACAGCGGGCCCCGGTCGGGCCGCGACGACGGGCCCGCCGCGACGACCCCACGACCGAGCAGGTGGTCGACGTCGCGGCTGGCCAGCCGCGACCAGCCCGTCGGCAGGGTGGCGTCGACCGCGGCGGGCCGCAGGTTCAGGTCTCCGCCGAGGAGGACCGGGCCGCTCCCCGTCGCCCACGCCTCCATCCGCCCGAGCGCCAGCGCGACGTCGAGCGGCGGCCCCGCCGGGCCGGGCGTCTCGCCGGGGTGGGGCGGCTCGGCGTGGACGTTGCCGACCCACATGCCGTCGACCAGCACGGCGTGCACGACCCGCCGCTCGGGCCACACCCGCAGCCGGCGACGGGCGTGGGCGGCGATCCGCAGCGGCGGGCGGACGAGGATCGAGTCCGCACCCCCGCCGTTGCTGCGCAGCAGGTCCGGCCGGCGGGATGCGATCGCACGGCGCAGCGGGAGCAGCGCGTTGCGGGACGTCAGGACCGTCCGCGCGTCGGCGCCGCAGGCCCGCGCCAGCAGCGGCGGCCACCACGGCGGCACCTCCTGCAGCAGCGCGACGTCCCACTCCCACCCGGCGAGCGTCGCGGCGAACTCGTGCAGCAGCGGGCGCCCGGCGGGCGGCACGGCGCGGCCGTGGAAGAGGTTCCAGGTGAGGACGCGCACGGCGGGACGATCCTCCCCGATCCGCGGCCGTCGGGCGCGATGATCTAGCCTCGCCCGGTGACCACCGTGCGCCACCTGCTGACGGGGACCGAGCTCTCCCGGGACGACCTGCTGGCCGTCCTCCGACGTGCGCACGAGCTGAAGGCCCACGACGTCGCGGTCGGCGGCAACCCCTCGGGGGGCCCCACGCACCCCGCGAGCCTCGCCGGCCTGTCGGTCGGCTTGATCTTCCAGAAGCCGTCGACCCGGACCCGGATCTCCATGGAGGTCGGCGTCCACGAGCTCGGCGCGCACCCCTTGCTGCTGCGCCCGGACGAGATGCAGCTCTCCCGGGGCGAGTCCGTCAAGGACACCGCGCGGATCCTCTCGCGCCACGTCCACGCGGTCGGCATCCGGACGAACAAGGACGCGCTGCTCGAGGAGCTCGCCGCCGAGGGCACGATCCCGGTCGTCAACCTCCTCACCGACGGACACCACCCCTGCCAGGTCGTCGCGGACCTGCTGACGCTGCAGGAGGCCTTCCCCGACCGGCTCTCGGAGGACGGCGGCCTCGACGACCTGCACCTCGCGTACGTCGGCGACGGCAACAACGTCGCCCGCTCGATCGCGCTGGTCGGCTCGATCGCCGGCCTGCAGGTCACGGTCGTCGCGCCCGACGGCTACCAGCTGGCGGCGGGCGAGACCCCGGCCGTCCTGGCGTCGGACCCGGCGACCGGCGTCGCGGGCGCGGACTGCCTCTACGCCGACGTCTGGGTCTCGATGGGGGACACCGACAGCGACGAGCGGCGCGCGGCCCTGCGCGACTACGGGCTCGACGACGCGCTGCTCGACGCCGCGGCACCGGGCGCGATCGCGCTGCACTGCCTGCCCGCGCACCCGGGCGAGGAGATCTCCGCCGAGGTCCTCTACGGCGACCGGCAGCGGATCTGGGACCAGGCGGAGAACCGCCGCCACGCCCAGAAGGCGCTCCTGGAATGGGTCCTGCGCGCGGGGCCCTTCCGCGACGCCGCTTGAATCGTCGGATAGGCTCGGCCGATAGTCGACCTCCTGCACGCGGTGAAGCGATGAACGACGGGCCCCCTCAGGACGCTGCCCGCCCCGGCCCCGGTGCTGCGGGCGACGACGGCGCGGACGCCCGGGACGACGCGTTCCTCGCACAGCTGGCCGGCCTGCGCCGGTCGATGGCGCAGAGCGTGATCGAGACCGGCGAGCGGGTGCAGGAGACGGTCGAGGACGCGGTCCGGCGCGGGCGCATGACCCGCAAGGACGCCCAGGAGCTCGCCGGCGCGATCGTCGCGGCGAGCAAGCGCCAGAGCGACGAGATCCGCCAGGAGCTCGAGGCCCTGCTGGAGCGCGGCCGGCGACTCGGCCGCCGCGCCGAGCCGGCCCCGGAGGCCGAGCCCGTCGCGATCCCGATCGAGCGCACGCCCGACGCCGTGCGTACGCTGCCGATCGAGCGCTACGACGAGCTCACCGCCGTCCTGGTGCGCAAGAGCCTGAAGGGCCTGTCGCCGGACGAGCTGCGCGCCGTCCGGACGCACGAGGCGTCGCACGCCAAGCGCAAGACCGTGCTGGACGCGGTCGACCGGCTGCTCGACGCCTGAGCCAGGCTGAGACGACACCGGACCTCGTGGGGCCCGGACACCGTGATGTCCGGACCCCACGCCCGCGCGTCCCTCAACACGCGGGGGCGGTCGGTTCCCTCGTCGCCGGCCGGCCCTCACACCGGGGACGGCGACGTGTCGTGATCGCGGAGAAGCGCGGGTCGCCCGTCGGCACCGTGCCCGGCTCCCGTGCCCCACCGCCCGTCCTCTCGGATGGGCGGCCTCATGGCGGCTCGGTCGCGGGGCTCATGCTCCGGAGCGGTCTCGGGGAAGAGTTCGGTTACCCGAACTTCTCCGACCACGGGAGGAACATAGCGCACCGCGACGCCGAATGCCAACGTCCCGGATCGGGATTCATTCGGGCACCCTTCCGAGGTCTCGCAAGCGCCGTCAGGGAGCCGGATCCGCGCGCACGTGCGACCCTTGGTCCATGTCCGAGGAGACCTCCCACACCGACCCCGCCACCGTCGCGGACGCCTCGTCCGACGTCGTCGGCGGGGCCGACGCGGGCGTCACCGGCGCCGCGTCGCCCGAGACCGGCTCGGTCGCCGAGGCGGCCGTGAGCGCGGTCGAGGGCGCGTCCGGCACCACGGAGGCGCCGGACGACGTCGCCGACGCGGTCGCCGCCGGCGCCCCGGCCCCCGGGTCCGACGGCGCCCCGGTCGACCCGCGCGAGGCGCCGCAGCAGGCGCCCGCCAAGCGCCAGCGCGCCCCGCGTCCGCACCGCGGCGCCCAGCTCGAGCTCCGCGTCGAGACCCTCGCCCACGGCGGCAACGGCATCGCCCGCACGCCGGACGGCTGGGTCGTCTTCGTCCGCGGCGGCATCCCGGGCGACGTCGTCCTCGGCACGATCACGAAGCGCAAGAAGGACTACGGCGAGGCCGTCATCGACGAGGTCCTCGAGCCCTCGCCCGAGCGGATCCCCGCGGTCGCCCCGCACCCGGGCGCCCCGTGGCAGGTCCTCCCGTACGAGCGCCAGCTCGAGATCAAGGCCGGCCAGGTCGAGGACGCGCTGCGGCGCCTGGGCGGTCACACGGACGTCGAGATCGAGCCGATCGTCCCGTCCGTCGAGCAGTGGCGCTACCGCAACAAGCTCGAGTACTCGTTCGGTGAGGACCAGGACGGCACGCTGAAGCTCGGCTTCCACGCCGCCGGCTCGTGGCAGGACATCGTCCACATCGACGACTGCCTGCTGGCGTCCGAGGTGGGCAACGAGGCCCGCAACCACGTCTACCGCTGGTGCGTGGACCAGGGCCTCTCGGCCTACGACCGCAAGCTCCACCAGGGGCTCCTGCGCAACCTCGTCGTCCGCGAGGGCACGCGCACGGGCGAGCTCCAGGTGCGGATCGTCACCTCCGTCGGCGAGTTCGACGTCATGAGCCTCTCGCTGTACCTGCAGGAGCACATGAGCGTGCCGATCACCGGCCTGCTCTGGACGCAGATGAGCCAGGTCGGCGAGACGACCTACGGCGGCGACACCGACCTCGTCTCCGGCGGCGCGTACATCCACGAGGAGATCTGCGGCCTGCGCCTGCGGATCTCGCCCGAGGGCTTCTTCCAGACGAACACCGTGATGGCCGAGCGGCTCTACGAGCTCGCCGCGGAGTTCGCCGGGCTCGAGGGCTGGGAGCGCGTCTTCGACCTCTACTGCGGCTCCGGCTCGCTCGGCCTGACGCTCGCGACCAAGGCCGGCGAGATCATCGGCGTCGAGATCGTGAAGGAGTCGATCCAGGACGCCGCCACGAACGCCGAGCTCAACGACATCCGCAACGCGAAGTTCCTCGCGTCCGACGCCCGCACGGGCCTGCCGGACGCGATCGAGCTCGCCGGTCGCCCCGACGTCCTGATCGTCGACCCGCCGCGCGCCGGCCTCGGCCCGCGCGTCTGCAAGCGGATCGTCGAGGCCCAGCCGAAGCGGATCGTCTACGTCTCCTGCAACCCGACGACGCTGGCGCCGGACGCGCAGCGCATCGTCGAGGGCGGCTACGTCCTGCGCAAGGTGCGCCCGGTCGACATGTTCCCGCAGACGCCCCACGTGGAGTGCGTCGCGGTGCTGGACCGCGTGGCCTGAGGCCACCGCCGCGCGAGGCGCGCGCCGGGACCCGGCGGATCCCGGCCCGTGAGCGGCGCCGAGGTGGCGCCGGGCGGGCGTCGGGGCTACTTCGGCTGCTCGTTCTCGAGGGACGAGCGGTCGGCGCCGCCGGCCGTCGCCAGGGTCTGGTTGAAGCGGTCGATCAACTCGGCCAGCTGGGCCACGTCGCCCTCGTCCCAGTCGGCCAGGCGGCCCGACAGGAAGGTGATGCGGGCCTGGCGGACGTGCTCGCGCTCCTTGCGGCCCGCGTCCGTGATCGAGACGATCGTCGCGCGCCGGTCCTCGGTGCTGCGGGTGCGCTCGACGAAGCCGCGGCGCTCCAGCGGCGCGATCTGCCGGGTGACCGTGGAGGCGTCGAGGTCGAAGGCGAGGGCCAGCTGGCTCATCGTCTGCTCGCCGCGGGTCTCCAGCAGCGCGAGCAGCAGGTAGCCGGACCGGTCCAGCGGTGACCGGGCCACGTCGAGCGACGCGACGCGCACGCGCTCCGACCGGCGGGCCAGGATCGCCAGCTCCAGCTGGAGATGGTCGATCGGGTCGTGGAGTCGCTTCGCCGCCATCGGCGCCGAAGGGTACCGGACTTGCAGGGTGCAAGGACGTGGGGGCGAGCGGCACGGCGCCATGTCGACGCCGTGTGCGTACACCGCAGGCGTCGGCGGGCGTCGCGCGAGGGTGCCGGCGGCGGGGTCCCGGACCGTCCGCCGGGTAGCGTGGAGGCCATGCGTGCCGCCACCATCCGGGACGGCGAGATCGTCGTCGCCGAGCACCCCGATCCCGTCCCCGGCGTCGGCGAGGTCCTCGTCCGCGTGCACGCGGCGGGCCTCAACGGGGCCGACCTCCTGCAGAAGTCCGGCCGCTACCCCGCGCCTCCCGGGCACCCGCAGGACATCCCGGGGCTCGAGTTCGCCGGCGAGGTCGTCGGCCGCGGTCCGGCCGCCGAGCGCTTCGCCGAGGGCGCGCGGGTCACGGGCATCACGGGCGGCGGCGGGCAGGGCGAGCTCCTGACCGTCCACGAGCGGCAGATCACCCCGGCCCCCGACGGCCTGGACTGGGTCCAGGCGGGCGGCTTCTCCGAGGTCTTCACGACGGCGCACGACGCGATCGTCACCCAGGCGGGCCTGCGCCCGGGCGAGCGCCTGCTGATCCACGGCGCCGCGGGCGGCGTCGGCACCGCGGGCGTGCAGCTCGGCCACGCGATCGGGGCGCACGTCACCGCGTCGGTCCGCAGCCGGGAGCTCCACGACGGCGTCGCGGCGCTCGGCGCCCACGAGGTCGTCTTCCCGGACCTGCTCGCCGACCGCGACCACGAGGTCGAGCCGTTCGACGTCGTCCTCGACCTCGTCGGCGCACCGAACCTGGCGGTCAACCTGCGCCGCCTGGCCATCGGCGGCCGGATCGTCGTGATCGGCGTCGGGGGCGGCGCGAAGGGCGAGATCAACCTCCACGCGCTGATGAGCGCCCGCGGCCGCATCATGGCGTCGACCCTCCGCGCCCGCCCGCTGGAGGAGAAGGCCGCCGCGGCCCGCCGCATCGAGCGCGAGGTCCTGCCGCTGGTGGAGCGCGGCGCGATCACGGTCCCGGTCGCGGCGAGCTACCCGCTGGACGACGCGGCGGCGGCCTACGACCGCTTCGCCGCGGGCGGCAAGCTCGGCAAGATCGTGCTCGACCTGGGCTGACCGCGCCCCGAGAGGGGGCGGGATCGCGAGGCGCCGAGGGGGCTGTGCGCGGGGTGGTGCGACCGCCGGGAGCGGGATGGTGCGGCGAAAACCGGCCGGCCGGGCGCGAGAGTGCGCTGCTCCTTCCTGAGGACGAAGGAACGCACTCTCGACTGGGAAACCGTTCGTGATGCGGGTTGCGGGGCCGAACGTTCCGCCGGGGGAATCGAGCGCGCGGTGCTCCTCCGTGAGGACGAAGGAATGCACTCTCGACTGGCGGCGGCGATTCGCGAGGCCGGAGCCGGGGCCGCGGCGCCGTCCGCGGCGTCGAGAGTGCGTTGCACCACCCAGAAGCCGAACGAACGCACTCTCGACCCCCACGCCGTGGTCGACCGCGGCGCCCTCGCCCCTGGTCGCCGCCCGCGCCCGCCGCCCGCGCCCGCGCCTGCCGCCCGCGCCCGCGCCTGCCGCCCGCGCCCGCCGGCGCCCGGCGCCGCCCGCCCCCGCCCCCGCCGCGCCGAATCGGCACGACGGCGACGCACAGTGGGCACGCCGTGGAGCACACGCTCAACGCCGTCGCCGCGACCATGTGGGCGTGACCGGCATCGCGCTCTCCCACCCTCCGGTCCCGACCGGGCTCGGTCCGGATCGGGTCATCCGGTGGTTCGCCACGCGGCAGGCCGGGGTGGTCTCCCGCGCGCAGATGTTGGCGGCCGGTCTGACGCGGAGCCAGATCGACGGGCGCATCGCGCGGGGGATCCTGATCCGCATGCACCAGGGCGTCTACGACGCCGGGGCTGCGCCTCTCGGCCTTCGTGGCCGCCTCTTCGCCGCGCTGCTCTCCGGGCCGCCGGACGGCGTCATCAGTCACCGATCTGCCGCGGTCCTTCGGGGCCTCTTGCCGGACCGGCCGGGCCCCGTGCACGTGACCAGCGGGAGGGCCCGTCGACCACACCCGGGCGTCCTGCTCCACCGCTCCACGACGCTCGTGCGGACGGCGACGGTGGTCGACGGGATCCCGTGCGCGTCGATCCCCAGGACGCTGGTCGACGTGGCAGCCACCGAGGGGGCGGTCGCGGCCGAGCGCGCATGGTCGTCGCTCTCCGGCCGTCGGGCCCTGGATCCGCGACGGATCGAGGACGAGCTGCGGCGCTCGGGTGGACGACGCGGGACGCGGGTCGTGCGGATGCTGCTCGAACGTCACCGCCAAGCGGTGACGGGACGTACCCGCAGCACCCTCGAGGACGACGCGCTGCGGATGTGCGCCCGGTACGGCCTGCCGATGCCGCGCAGCAACCACCTGATCGAGGTCGACGACGACACCACGTACGCGGCGGATCTCGCGTGGGTCCCTGAGATGGTGGTTGCGGAGCTCGACGACTGGTCGACGCACGGGGACGTCGAGTCGTTCCGGAACAACCGGCGGCGGGACTTCGACCTGGAGCTGGTCGGCTGGAAGACGGTGCGACTCCTCGGCCACGACGTCACTGACGACGCGGCCGAGACGGCAGATCGGCTCGAGCGGCTCCTCGCGCGGCGGAGGGCCGAGCTCGATCGGGCCGGTTGAGCGTCGAGAGTGCGTTCGTCCGCCCCAGAGGTGGAGCAGCGCACGGTCGAAGTCCCACGCGCCGGAACGCACCGCCACGAGCCGTACCGCCCCGGTGGAACCCTCCGCCCGCGGACACGCCCCACGCCCGCGGACACGCCCCACGCCCGCGGACACGCCCCACGCCCGCGGACACGCCCCACGCCCGCGGACACGCCCCACCCTCGACCCCGCGGCCTCCGCCGGGTGCGCACTCGACCCTCGGAACGCCCCGCCCCGTGACTCCGCGGCCTCTGTCTCGGGCGCACTCGACTCGCGGATCACCCCGCCCCACGCATCCGCGACCGCCTTGGGCGTGGTGACGCCGTCAGCCGCGCTCGATGCCGCCCGCCCGCAGCCAGGTCGGCAGGCGGTCGGAGCTGGCGACGAGGAAGCCCGCCGCGACGAACGCCGTGAACGGCATCGCGTGGTCGGTGCGCCACTCCAGCAGGTAGGCGAGCAGCAGGCCGACGGTCATGCCGACGGCGGTGCCCGCGGGGCGCAGGTGCTCCCGCACGGCGTAGCCCTGCAGGGCGGCGAGGAAGAGGATCGTGGCGATCGAGACCTCGGCGGCGCCGGTCTGGGCGCTCCACGAGGGGATCTCCAGCACGAGCGGCTCGCCGCCGGGCAGGGGCGTCGGCCAGGTCTTGACCGCGGCGCCGGAGAGCGTCGTGACGAGGTCGACGCTGCCGATCACGAGCGGCAGGCCGATGACGAACGCGCCGAGGTCGAAGATCCGGGCGAACAGGAGCCCGAGGGCGATCGCCAGGAGGGCCTCCGGCAGCGTGCCGCCGCCGTGGGCGCCCACGGCGCTCGTCGCGGCCGTCAGGAGCAGCCCCGCGGCGGCCAGGGCCCCGAGGAAGAGCGGCGCCCGGGTCAGCGGCGCCAGCAGGTACGTGAGCGCCCCCAGCAGCGCGAGCGGGGGCACGGCGGCGACGAGCGCCGCGCGGGCGGGCGGCTGGAGCTCGGGCAGGACCGGCGCCAGCAGCAGCAGCGCCGCCAGGGCGCCGAGGACCGCTAGTACGGGGGCAGCGAGTCGTGCCACTGACCGAGCTCCCGGAAGGCGGTCCAGAACGCCTGCTTGGCCCCGAGCTCGTCGAGGGCGTCGTCGAGGGCCGGGGTCACGAGGACCTGGCACGCGGGGGTGAACCGCTGGATCGCTCCGGGCTGGTCGCGCACCGGGGTCGAGAGCGGGACGTCGAGCGCGTTGAGGACGCCCAGGGCGTCGCTGCCGAGCACGACGATCATGCGCGGCTGGACGATCGCGATCTCCTCCGCGAGGAACGTCGTCGCGGCGGCCGGCAGCGCGCCGGTGCGGGGGAGGGGGCCGTCGGGCCACTTGTCGCAGAGCGTGCCGTAGACGGTCGACGGGTCGACCCCGAGGCGGCTGAAGCTCTTCAGGAGCGCCGAGCCGGTGCGGCCGTAGAACGCGACGCCCTCCTCGAGCTCCTCGCGTGAGGCGTGGTGCTTGAGCAGCAGCACGTCGGCCTGCGGGTGGCCGGAGCCGACGATCGCCATCGATTCCTCGTCGGGACGCGCGTCCTGCACGTCGTGGTTGAGAGCGTTGATCTCTCGGATCGCACGCTCGAGGTACTTCTCGTGGATCTCGTCGTCGGTCACGGGCATCGCCGTCCTGATTGCCCCCGACCGGCCCGCTCCCTCGCGCCTGCATCGACCGTTGCCGGATGCAGCAAGTCGTGCTGCATTCGCGGCGGAGCAGGAGTTCCGGGACGCACGGCGGACCGGGGCGCGGACGACGCCGGCCCGCGACCTAGGAGGCCGCGCCCTCTGGCGCCGTCCGGTACGGCCCGAACTGCCAGGCGTGCGGTCGCAGCTGGCCGAGCCGGCGGGCGACCAGCGCCGAGATGCCGACGGCGAGGCCACCGAAGATCCCGTCGAGGAAGAAGTGGTTGCCGGTCGCCATCACCACGAAGAGGACGACGATCGGGTAGATGCCCCAGAAGACGCGGGTGACCTTGTACTTCGACAGCCGCGCGAGCGGGATCCCGATCATCAGCGAGAACCCGACGTGCATCGACGGGACCGCCGCGTACGGGTTGTAGAGCTTGTTGAGGACGTTGCTCTGATCCGTGACGTCGACCTTCGTGAACTCGGCCACCGCGTCGTGGATACCGAGCCCGGGGACGAGCCGCGGCGGGGCGGTCGGCATCAGCACGTAGCCGACGAGGGCCAGGGTCCAGGCGCCGATGAACATGTTGCGCACGAAGCCGAAGGCCTGGTTGTGCCGCATGTAGATGTAGATCATCGCCCCGAACGTCACCGTGAACTGGGCGTTCATGTACATCAGGCTCGCCGCGTCGGAGAGCAGCGGCACGCTGCGGGCGAACGACTGGACGCCGCCCTCCATGTTCAGGTGCAGGAGGCGCTCGGTGGAGACGATCCAGTCGGCGTTCGCGAACGCCTGGCTGGCCCCGAGCTGGTCGTTGATCAGCCCGCGGGTGTTCTGGTAGAGCTTGTACGCGATCACGACCACGACGAGCTGGAGCAGCGCGTCGATCGCCCCGTTCGGCAGGAAGCGGCGGGGCTTCACCACCTGGGCGAGCACCTGGCTCTGGAGTGAGGTGCGGTGGCGGGTCAGGACGTCTTGCATCACGAGGGCGGCCGTGGAGGAGACCCCCGCGGGCCGGATGTGGCTACGCGCGGCAGTCGGCTGGCGCGGCCGTGCGCCAGGGCGCCCCGAGACGGACGCCGACGGTAACCGTACCGCGTCCGGCGGATCGGACGACCGTCCAACCTCCTGGACCCCGGGCCAGGCAGCCGCTCCCGCGGATGATCCGGAGGTACGGGCTCCACCGGATCCGCAGGTCGACGGCGCCGCGGCCCGGCGTCTCGACCACGACGCGGTCCGAGGACATCTCGGCGACGTGTGGCGCCTTGCCGCTCGGCGTCGGCGTGCCGGTCCGGGCGACCCACGATGCCAGCGCCCGGCCGCCCACCACCTGCCAGAGGGTCCAGTGCGCGTCGGCCCAGACGCGGCGCAGCCCCGGGACGCGCCCGGAGCGCAGCAGGTCGCGCTCGGCCTTCGACCGGACGTCGGCCGGCGCGTCGGACAGCGCGACCCAGCCGACGGCGTTGTCGTCGAGCCACGCGCGGTAGACACGCGGGTCCAGCGGCCCGTCGGCGTAGAAGAGCGCGTTGCGCTCGCCGTCGAGCTGGCGGATCCAGCCGCGGGCGAGCGGGACGTCCGGCGCGAGCCAGCGCGCCTCGCCGCGGCGAGCGGACGGCGGGACCTCGACGCGCGAGGGCTGCGAGCGCAGCAGCGGCAGGAGGTGGGCCCGCAGCGGCGCGTAGTAGGACTCGCCCGTCGTCGGGTCCCCGGCGGCGCGCAGCGTCTGTTGGGCCGGCGAGTAGAGCTGCCAGACGAGCAGCAGGGCGGCGACCGCGACGATGGCGGCCGGGCGGCCGCCCGGCCGGCGCCTCCCCACCGCGGCGATCAGGATCGGACCGGCAAGCAGCGTCCCGAGCCGCGGCGCGTTGCTGCCCATCGGCGTGGTGAGGACCGCGGCGAGCGCGACGCCCACGGCGTACAGCGCCGCGCCGATCCGCAGCGCGCGCTCGTCCCGCGGCAGCACGGCGACGACGGCGACCAGGGACCCGACGGCGAGCAGCGCCTCCCACGGCGCGAACGGCTGGCTGCCGCCGTTGGGGAACGCGAGCGTCAGGGCGACGGCCACGAGGAAGGGCAGGACCGTGATCGCCGCCGGCAGCCCGCGCGCGGAGCGGCGGTCGAGGCACCAGACGGCGCCGGCGAAGCTCAGGAAGAGGGCGGCCACCGGGCTCGCCAGCGGGGTCGCGACGGCGGCGGCCAGCCCGGCGGCGGTGCGCGCGGGGTTGGCCCCTCGACCCGGGCGAGGGACTGCCAGCAGCAGCGCCACCAGCCCGAACGCGAGCCCGAGCTGGAACGTCAGCCGGCCGGTCGTGAGCATCGCGGCGCTGCCGACCGCCAGCCACCAGGCGCCGGCCTCGGCGCCCCGTCCCGGCCGCAGGCGCCGCACGAGCCCCGTGAACGCCCAGGTCGAGACGGTCGCGGCGACCCCGCCGGCCGCGGCGGTCCCGACGAGCGCCCCGAGCGCCGGGAACAGCACGCTGTAGCTCGGCAGGTGGTGGCCCCCGAACCAGCCGTCGTCCCAGAGCCAGACGCCGCGGTCCGCGAGGCCGACGCGGTAGGCCTGCGCGGCGAAGTCGCCGGTCGCGGGCGTCCACAGGACGTAGGCCAGCGACAGGAGCGCGGTCAGCGCCCAGGGCGGGGGGAGGCGGCGCCGCACCGCGGGGAGGATACGGCGGGCCACCGCGCGGACGATCCGCCGTCGCGGGCGGTGGCACGGGCGGACGAGGACGGCCCGGCCCACCGCCGGGTGTCGCCGGAACGCGGCGCGGCTCGACCCCGGGCCGGAGGGGGACGGCCTCGTGGCCGGCTGCGGGGGCCTGCTGCCGGATCAGCCGCGGGTCGCGCGGCGCACGCGGCGCTCGCGCACGAGCCGGCGCGCCGGGGCCGGCGTCGCGACGGTCTCCAGGAACTTCAGCGCCTGGACGTAGACGAGCGTGCCGGACTTCGTGCGGATCTCGGCGTCCGACAGCGACGTCAGGAACTCCTCGGGCCCGTCGAAGTCGCGCATCCGCAGGCGCACCGAGCCGAGGCCCTGCGCGACGTGGCTGTCGGAGCCCGCGCCGGCGACGATCCGGTACTTGGCGGCGAACCGGGCGGCTTCTTCGTTGAACGACGAGATCGCCACGCGGGGGTTGAAGATCTCGACCGCGTCGACGTCCTCTGCGACCTCGAGCATGTGCTCGTAGTCCGGGACCGAGTGCATCCGGTCGAACGGGTGCGGCACGTAGACGAGGCCGCCCTGCCGGCGGATCTCGGCGATCGCTTCCTGGAGCGTCACGCCCTTCGGGATCTTCTCCGTGATGAAGAGGCCGATGACCTCGCCCTGGTCGGCGGTCATCACCTCCTCGCCGATGATGATCTTGACCCCGTACTCCGCGGCCTTCGCGGCCGCCTCGTGCGCGCCGGAGACCTCGTTGTGGTCGGTGACCGCGATCGCGCCGAGCCCCTGCCGGCGGGCGGCGTCCAGCAGCACCTCGACCGGCGTGGCGCAGTCGCCCGAGTGGTCGGTGTGCATGTGCAGGTCGACGTCGATCAGCGGCCGCTCGCGCAGGCGCGCGACGACGGCGGGGTCGAAGCGGCCCGGGTCGTGGCGCCGGGCCAGGAGCGCGTCGTAGCGGTCGACGACCCACGCCGTGTAGCCGTCCCAGTCGGGCTCGGTCAGCGGCTGCTCCCGCTCCCGGGCATGGACGTTCCCCTCGAGATGCTCGCCGCCGTCTCCGAGGCGGTCGGCCGGGCGGAGGACGCGGTCGAGGAAGCGGCGTGGACG
>NZ_JBFAPC010000096.1:0-22218 GCF_040675535.1 Patulibacter sp. NPDC049589
GCGGCGCGCGAGCTCGGCGATCAGCGTGGAACGGCTCTTCGAGCCCTCGATGTCGGCCTCCTCCGGGACCTCGGGCAGCGGCGCGTCGAGCTCCGCGCCCGTGAGGTCCACCCCGAAGAAGTGCGACAGCTGCCGGAGCCCGAAGGCCGGGATGATCCGGTCCTCGAACTCGCGCTCGCGCTCGCGGGCCTCGGCCTCGGTCCCGCCGAGGAACGGCACGATGCCCGGCAGGATCTTGATGTCGTCGCGCGAGCGCCCCGCCTCGACGGTCCGTGCCTTGAGATCGGCGTAGAACGCCTGACCGTCAGCGAGCGTCTGCTGGGCGGTGAAGACCGCCTCGGCGAAGCGCGCCGCGAAGATCCGGCCGTTCAGCGACGACCCCGCCTGGACGAGCAGCGGGTACCCCTGCGGGGAGCGCGGGACGTTCAGCGGCCCGGCGACGCGGAAGTACGGGCCCTCGTGGTCGACCCGGTGGATGCGCTCCGGATCGGCGAAGACGCCGGCGTCCTTGTCGCCGATCGGGGCGTCGTCCTCCCAGCTGTCCCAGAGCTTCGTGATCGCCTCCAGGTAGTCGGCCGCCCGGGCGTAGCGGTCGACGTGCAGCGCCTGGCCGTCGCGGCCGAAGTTCCGCGCCGCCTCGTCGCCGGCGGTCGTGACGATGTTCCAGCCGGCGCGGCCGCCGCTGATGTGGTCCAGCGACGAGAACCGCCGGGCGAGGTCGTAGGGCTCGGTGTAGCTCGTCGACGCGGTCGCGATGAGGCCGATCCGCTCGGTGCTCACCGCCAGCGCCCCCAGCAGCGTCGTCGGCTCGAGGATCCCGACCGGGCGGAAGCGCGGGTCGCCGTGCAGGACGGGGCCGTCGGCGAAGAACACCGAGTCGAAGCGCCCGCGCTCCGCGAGACGGGCGACGTGGATGTAGTGCTGGACGTCGATCGTCGCGAACGGGTCGGACTCCGGCAGCCGCCAGGCGGCCTCGTGGTGTCCGATGTCGTGGATGAACGCGTTCAGGTGCAGCTGGCGCTTCTCGGGCATTGCTCGACTCCTCGTTGCTCTCGTCCGGGCCTACGCCGCGGCCGCGGTCCTCGCGACCCGGCGCGCGCTGGTCGGGCGGGCCAGCCCGAGGTGGTCGCGCAGGGTGGTTCCCTCGTACTCGTGGCGGAAGATCCCTCGGCGGCGCAGGATCGGCACGACGTGCTCGACGAACGCCTCGAGCCCCGACGGGTTGACGTCGGGCATCAGGTTGAAGCCGTCGACCGCCCCGGCGACGAACCAGGTCTCGATCGCGTCGGCGAGCTGCTCAGGCGAGCCGACCACGAGGCGGTGCCAGGTGATCACGCGCTCGAGCAGCTGGCGGGCCGTGAGGCTGCGGTCGCGGCGAGCGAGGTTCAGCACGATCTCGCGGGAGCCCTGGGACCCGGCGGTCGACAGCTCGGTCGTGTCGAGCAGCCAGTCCGGGAGCGGCGCCTCCCACGAGAGCTCGGTGACGTCGATGCCGAGCTGCCAGGCGAGCGTGCCGAGTCGGTCCTCGCCGGCGATCTCGTTGAGCTCGTCGTTGCGGCGCCGGGCCTCCTCCTCGGTACCGCCGAGGACGAACGACAACCCGGGAAGGACCCGGATCGAGTCGGCGGGGCGCCCGTGGCGGACCGTCCGGCGGCGCAGGTCCGTCGTATACGCGAGCGCGTCCTCCAGCGACGCCTGCGCGGCGAAGACCGCGTCCGCCGTGCGCGCGGCGAGCTCGAGTCCCGCGGGTGATCCGCCGGCCTGCAGGACGACCGGGCGGCCCTGCGGCGTGCGCGGGACGTTCAGCGGCCCGGCGACGTCGAAGTGGCGGCCGTGGTGGTCGATCGGGCGCACCCGGCCGCCGTCGGCGAACCGCCCGCCGGCCTGGTCGGCGACGATCGCGTCGTCGTCCCAGGTGTCCCAGAGGGCGTTGACGACGTCGACGAACTCCTCGGCCCGCGCGTAGCGCTCGTCGCGGGCGCCGTGCGCCGCGGAGCCGAAGTTCGCCGCCGCGCTCGCGTCGGTGCTCGTCACGACGTTCCAGCCCGCGCGGCCGCGGCTCAGGTGGTCCAGCGACGCGAACCGGCGGGCGACGTTGTAGGGCTGGTCGAACGACGTCGAGACCGTGCCGACGAGCCCGATCCGCTCCGTCACCGCGGCGAGGTGCGACAGCAGCACCGTCGGCTCGAACGGCAGGCCGGGGCCACCCTCCGCGCCGCCCATCAGCGACGGGCTGTCCGCGAGGAAGATCGCGTCGAGCGTGCCCCGCTCGGCGACCCGCGCGACGTGCGTCCACTGGTCCGGATCGAGCGCGCCGACCGGGTTCGTGTACGGCGCCCGCCAGGCGGCCGGGTGCATGCCGTCGCCAAGGACGTTGTAGCCGAGGTGGAGCTGTCTGCGAGGGGTCATCTGCGGTCCTGGAGGTCGTGATCGGTGGCGGTGGTCGGGTGGGCGGCGCCGCCGGCGCCGCGGGGCGAGGGCCGGCGGTCAGGCGGCACGGAGGTCCCCGGCGGCCCACGGCGCGCCGGACCGGCGGCCGGACCGCGCGGGCCGGGCGAGGCCGAGGTGGTCGCGCAGGGTCGAGCCCGTGTACTCGTGACGGAAGATCCCGCGCTCGCGGAGGATCGGCACGACGTGGTCGACGAACGTCTGGAGCCCCGACGGGAAGACGTCGGGCATGAGGTTGAAGCCGTCGGCGGCGCCGTTCAGGAGCCACTCCTCGATCGTGTCGGCGACCTGCTCGGGCGCGCCGACGACGAGCCGGTGGCCGCTCTGGAAGCGCGCGACGACCTGCCGGACGGTCAGGCCCTCGCGCCGGGCGACGCCGAGGAACGACCGGTAGAAGCCGTGCGAGGTGTTGAACGAGCCGCGGTCGGCGACCTCGGGCACGGGGGCGTCGAGGTCGAGCTCGTCTGGGTCCAGACCGAGCGTCGCGGCCAGCTGGCCCAGGCTCGAGCTCCCGCCGGCCAGCTCCTCGAGCCGGGCGTACCGGGCGGCGGCCTCGGCCTCGGTCCCGCCGATCACCGTTGTCAGGCCCGGCATGACCTTCAGCGACGCCGGGTCGCGGCCCTCGCGGGCCACCCGCGCCTTCAGGTCCGCGTAGTAGCGCTGCCCGTCGTGGAGCGTCAGCTGGCTCGTGAAGACCGCCTCGGCGTGGCGCGCGGCGAGCCGCAGGCCCTGCTCCGAGGCCCCCGCCTGCACGAGCACCGGGCGCCCCTGCGGCGAGCGCGGGACGTTCAGCGGTCCGCGGACGGAGAAGTGCTCCCCGGCGTGGTCGATCGCGTGGAGCCGGTCGGGGTCGACGTACCGCCCCGTCGCCACGTCGCCGACGAGCGCGCCGTCCTCCCAGCCATCCCACAGCGCCGTCACGACGTCGAGGAACTCGTCGGCGCGGGCGTAGCGGTGGTCGTGGTCGGGCAGTGGCCCGTCCCCGAAGTTCGCCGCCGCGGCCTCGGAGTACGTGGTGACCGCGTTGAACCCGGCCCGTCCGCCGCTGACGTGGTCGAGCGACGCCACGCGGCGCGCAACGTTGTACGGCTCGTTGAACGAGGTCGACAGGGTCCCGACGACGCCGATCCGCTCGGTCGCCGCCGCGATCGCGGTCAGCGTCACCGTCGGCTCGAGCCCCATGAACGGCGGCTCGGTGGTCGGCGGCGCGAACAGGCCCGGGGAGTCCGCGAGGAAGATCGCGTCGAGCGTCCCGCGCTCCGCGATCCGGCCGACCTCCTGGTAGAAGCCGACGTCGTAGAGCCCGGCGGGGTCGGTCTCGCCGGAGCGCCAGGCGCCCGAGTGGCACCCGACGCCCAGCACGTTCACGCCGATCGACGCCTGCGGCCGCGCGCTCATCGTGCTCGTCCTCCCCCGCGCCGCGCCGGCTCCCCGGCGCCACGCACGACCGCGGTGCGGGCGGACGTCATGCGACCCGCGCCTCGCGCACGGGCTCGTGCCGCAGCCGCGGGACGGCCGCGACGAGCCGCTTGGTGTACTCGTGGCGCGGGCGGAGGAGGACGTCGTCCGCCTCGCCGTGCTCCACGGCCAGGCCCTCGCTCATCACGAGCACCCGGTCGCTGATGTGGTGCACGACGCCGAGGTCGTGCGAGATGAACAGGTAGCTCACGCCGAGCTCGTCGCGCAGATCGCCGAGCAGGTCGAGGACCTGCGCCTGGATCGACACGTCGAGCGCGGAGACGGGCTCGTCGCAGACGATCACGCGCGGCCGCGGGGCGATGGCCCGGGCGATCGCGACGCGCTGGCGCTGGCCGCCGGAGAGCTCCAGCGGGCGGCGCCGGCGGAACGCGCGGGGCAGGCCGACCTGGTCGAGCAGCTCCTCGACGCGCGCCCGCCGCGCGGCCGCGCCCTGGACGTCGGCGCCGATGCTGTCCTCGACGATCCGCTCGACGGGCCAGCGCGGGTCGAACGAGCTCAGCGGGTCCTGGTAGATCACCGAGATCTCGTTGCGGCGCGGCCGGCGCTCCTTCTCGCTCAGCGCGCTCCACGGCTGCCCGCCGAGGAGGACCTCACCGCGGTCGGGCGTCTCGAGCGCCAGCGCGATGCGGGCGGTCGTCGACTTGCCCGACCCGGACTCGCCGACGACACCGAGGGTCTCCCCCACGCCGAGCGCGAACGAGACGTCCTGCACCACGGTGCGGACGACGCGGTCCGGGCCGCGGAAGCTCTTGACGAGCCCGGTCGCCTCGAGCAGCGGCACCGACGGGTCCGCAGGCGCGACGGCCGGGTCCGGGACGGCGCGCACCGCGGAGATCCGCGACGGCTCGCCCGGGGACAGCCGCGCCCCGCGCGAGTGCGCCGACGGGACCGCGTCCAGCAGCCGCTGGGTGTACTCGTGCTGCGGGTTGCGGAAGACCTCGTCGGCGACGCCGCGCTCGACGACCTCGCCGTCCCGCATGACCAGGACCTCGTCGGCCATGCGCGAGACGACCGCGAGGTCGTGGCTGATGATGATCAGGGCCTTGCCGCGGTCGCGGGCGGCCTCGAGGAGCTCGAGCACCTGCGCCTGGACGGTGACGTCCAGTGCCGTCGTCGGCTCGTCGGCGATGATCAGCTGCGGGTCCAGCGCGAGCGCCGAGGCGATCAGCGCGCGCTGGCGCTGGCCGCCGGACAGCTCGTGCGGGAGCTGCCGGGCCTTCAGCTCGGGATCGGGGACGCCGACCTGGTCGAGCAGCTCGACGACGCGGGCGTGCCGCTCGGCCTTCGTGCCGCCGACGCGGTGGACGCGGGCCGCCTCGTCGATCTCCTTGCCGACCGGCCGCAGCTGGTCGAGCGAGACGAGCGCGTCCTGGGACACGAAGCCGATGTCACGGCCGCGAATCTTCCGCCAGTCGCGGTCGCCGTGGCGCGAGACGTCGCGCCCTGCGAACTCGAAGCGGTCGACGGCCAGCGACGCGCGCCGGCCGGTGAGCCCGACGAGGGTCCGCGCCGTGACGCTCTTGCCGGAGCCGGACTCGCCGACGATGGCGAGGCACCGCCCCCGGTGGAGCTCGAACGACACCCCGTCCACGACGCGCCGGTCGTCGACCGACCGCCCGAACGAGACGCGCAGCCCCTCCAGCCGGACCAGCGGTCCGGAATCCTGCGCCGCAGCGCCGATGACCTCGATGTCGCTCATGCGTCCTCCACCTTCACGTTGCCTTCCAAGCGCTCCTGGACGTGTCGTCCGACCACCGTCACCGAGAGGGCGAAGAGCACGATCGCCGCTCCGGGCATCAGCTCCAGCCACCACGCCTCGGTGACGTACTGCCGCCCGGCGTCCAGCAGGGCGCCCCACTCCGGCGACGGCGGGGCGACGCCGAGGCCCAGGTACGCCAGGCCCGACGCGAACGCGATCGACTGCCCGACGCCGAGCGTGAAGATCGCCACCAGCGGCCGGATGGCGTTGGGGAAGATGTGCTGTCGGACGATCCGCGAGCGCGTGTGCCCGACGGCCCGGGCCGCCTCGACGTAGCCCGCGCGGCGCACGGTGATGAACTGCCCGCGCACCATCCGGGCGTATCCGGGGGACGTCCCGACCCCGACGGCGACGATCGTCGTCGTGATGCCGGCGCCGAAGATCGACACCAGGAGCAGCGCGAGGAACAGCGTCGGGAACGAGAACAGGACGTCGATGAAGCGGCTGACGGTGCCGTCCGTCCAGCGGCCGCCGAGGCCGGCCGCGACGCCGAGCAGCAGTCCGATGACGAGGGCCACGCCCGTCGCCCCCAGGCCGATCTGCAGCGACTGCCGCGTGCCGGCGACGACGCGCGAGAACACGTCGCGGCCGGACTGGTCGGTGCCGAACAGGTGGCTGCCCGACGGCGCCTTCAGGCCCGACAGCAGGTCGGTCCGGTACGCGTCGTGGGTCTGCAGCAGACCCGGCGCGATCGCGGCGATCAGGAAGACGATCAGCACGACGGTGGCGAGCTGCACGCCGATCGGCACGCTGCGGAGGTAGGCGCGGGCGACGGAGAGCCGGTGGCCGCGCGAGCGACCAGGCGCCTCGTCGAACGAGGGGTTCGCGGTGCTCATGCGTCCTTCAACCTCGGATCGATGATCGTGTAGGCCACGTCGACCAGCAGGTTCGCCACCACGTAGACCGCCGCGGAGACGATCACGATGCCCGTGACCAGCGGGATGTCCCGGGACGTCGCGGCGCCGACGAGGACGCCGCCGATCCCGGGCCGGGCGAACACCGTCTCGACGATGACCGCGCCGGAGAACAGGAAGCCCAGCGCCCAGCCCGAGAGCGTCACGCCGGGAAGCGCCGCGTGCCGCAGCACGTGGCGGATCCGGACGCCGAGATCGCTGGCGCCGCGGGTCCTGGACGACGTCACGAACGGCTGGTCCAGCAGGCGGGTGAACTCGTCCTGGCTCACCTGCCCGAGGAACCCGGCCACGGGGAGCGCGAGCGTGATCGCCGGCAGGACGAGCCCGGAGATCCCGCTGCCGCTCTCCACCGGGAAGATCCCCAGCTGAATCGAGAAGACGACCAGCAGGATGGTGCCGACCCAGTACTGCGGGACGGCCGCGGAGACGATCTGGAACCCGGAGGCCAGGCGCGAGAAGACGTTGTCGCGCCCGGCCGCCAGCACCGTCACGGTCAGGGCGATCGCCCAGGCCAGCACCAGCGAGACGAGCGTCAGCACGATCGTCGCGCCGATCTGGTCCCCGATGATCTTCGTGACCTCCTGGTGCTGGAAGTACGAGGTGCCGAGGTCGCCGTGCGCGAGCCCGCCGATGTAGTGCAGGTACTGCGAGAACAGCGAGTCGTCCAGGTGGTAGGTCGCGTTGACCGCGGCCCGCTGCTCCGCCGTCGGGGACGTCATCGTCCCCGCGGTCTGGTTGATGATCAGGCGCGCCCGGTCACCGGGCATCAGCGCCTGCAGGAGGAAGGTGACCGTCGCGGCCGCCCACAGGACGCCGACGGCTCCGAGGAGCCGCCGGCCCGCACGGCCGACGAGCCGGCGGCGCCGATCCGGCGTCGCCGTCCCGACGGCCGCGAGGGCGTCGACCGTGGTGCTCACTTCTTGACCAGGTACGCGTCGCTGAACACGGGCTCGCCGATCGCCGGGCTGAGCCAGACGTCACGCAGCTTCTTGGTGTTGACCGCGAGCGTCACCGTCAGCGGCCGCAGGCCGAGGACGAGGGCGTCCTTGGCGACGATCCGCTCCTGCGCCTGCTGGTAGAGCTTCGTCCGCGCTGCCACGTCGGTGGTCTTGTCCGCCGTCGAGATCAGCTTCCAGGTCTCCGGGTCGTCGAACTGGCCGACGTTGTTGCCGTTCGGCACGCCGAGGACCTTCTGCGGCGCCCAGATCACGTGGAGGATCTCGGCGGTGCGGGCGACCCAGTACCAGGGCTCCGCGTCCCACTGCCCGGCGGCGTGGTCCTGCCCGGAGAACAGCCCAGCCTGCGTCACGGGCTTGAGGACGACGTCGAAGCCGACCTGCTTGGCCTGGTCCTGGATGATCTGCAGGACCTGGACGTCGTCGTTGGTGACGTTGTTGCCCGGCGAGTAGACGATCTTGATCTGGAGCGGCTTGCCGTCCTTGACCCGGATGCCGTCCTGGTTCTTCTGGGTCCAGCCGGCCTGGTCGAGCAGCGCCGCGGCCTTGTTCGGGTCGTAGTCGTAGGCGTGCTCGAGCGACTCGAGGTGCTCGGGCGAGCCGGCGCTCAGCGCGCCGTTGCCGTTGTAGGGCGCCGCGCCGCGGAAGATCGTCTCGACCGCCTTGCGCCGGTCGGACGCGTAGCCGAAGGCCTGTCGGACGCGGACGTCGGTGAACGGGCCGTTCTTCGTCTCGAGCGCGAGGCGGACGGGAACGCCGCCCGTGATGTGCTGGAGGATCTCGTACTGCTTCTTCGCGGCGCTCCAGTTGGCGCCCGGGACCTCGTAGATCGCGTCGGACTCGCCGGACGTCAGCGAGCCGTAGCGCTGCGTGTCGTCCTTGAGGAACTTCCAGTCGATCCCGTCGACGTACGCCGGGCCCTGGTGCTTCGCGTTGCCCGGCGCCGAGGCGTAGTTCGGGTTGCGCTTGAGGACGACGTCCTTGCCGTGGTTCCACTTCTCGACGGTGAACCCGCCGGTGCCGACCGGGCGCTCGCAGCCGTTGGCCTGCGTGCCCTTCAGCGTCTTCGGCGAGAGGATGCCGAAGGCGTACTGCGACAGCACGCTGAGCAGGTCGTGCGGCTCCTTCAGCTTGATCGTGACGGTCGCCGGGTCGGTGGCCTCCACCGAGTCGATGACCTTGCCGACGTGGAAGTCGACGTAGGAGTTGTACGTCCAGGCGTCACGGTCGAGCCACGCCTTGAAGTTCGTCTTCACGGCGTCGGCGTCGAACGGCGTGCCGTCCGTGAACTTGACGCCCTGCTTGAGCTTGAAGGTGTAGGTCTTGCCGTCCGGCGAGATCTTCCAGGAGTCCGCGAGCCAGGGGTAGAACTTGCCCTTGGCGTCGACCGACACGAGGCCGTCGAGGAACTGGCGCGACAGGTAGCCCGTCTGGACCCAGGTGTTGATGAGGCACGGCGGCTCCTGCAGGTGGCCGTACTCGATCGTGCCCCCCTGCGTCGGCTTCGACGGCGTCGCCTGGGCGGCGTTGCTGGTGCCGCCGCCCGAGTCGGACGATCCGCAGCCGGCGAACGCGACGACGAGGGCCAGCGGGACGGCGGCGCCTGCGAGGCGCCGCAGCCGGCGAGCGGGTGCTCCTGCACCATCGGAAACGCCTGCGTCCCCATCCCCCACGAGGGGGTGGTCAGTGCGTGGTGAGCTGGTGCGTGCAAGGAATGTTCTGAGCATGAATTTGGCGGCTCTCTAACGCGGAGTCGTCGCGAACGGGCACGTCGGTTCGACGGCGCGCCGCAAGCTAGCAGAATCCCGATCCGTTTTCGGGCTTTTGGCAAGTGACGGTCGTCACAGGATCCCTATTGCCCTTCTATCACTGGTGATTCATGTCGTATTCGGCGTCCGACGGCGGTCGCCTCGTGCCGAAAACGCGTCAACCCGTGCGGTTATTGTTTGTTTTCAGATCGGGAATAGCTACTATCGAGAACCCCAGGGAGCGCAGGAGCCGCGCGTCCTCCACACGGGACGCCATCCACACGCACGCGGGCCGGCCTTCGGGCCCCACGACCCGCGCCCCGGGACCACCAACAACCATCGCTGGAGCACCATGAGCACCAATCGCCGTCCCTTCGGTCGCACCGGGGTCTGGATCAGCCCGCTGACGCTCGGAGCCATGAACTTCGGCGTCCGTGCGAACGCCGACCACGACGACAGCATCCGGATCATCCACGCGGCGCTCGACGCCGGGATCAACGTGATCGACACCGCCGACGTCTACTCCCAGGGCGAGTCCGAGGAGATCGTCGGCAAGGCGCTGAAGGGTGCCCGGCGCGACGGGACGTTCCTCGCCACGAAGTTCCACGGCCAGATCGGCGAGGAGCCCCACCGGCGCGGCAACTCGCGGCGCTGGATCTTCCAGGCCGTCGAGGACAGCCTCCGGCGCCTGGACACGGACTGGATCGACCTCTACCAGGTGCATCGCCCGGAGGACGAGACCGACGTCGAGGAGACGCTCGGCGCGCTGGACGACCTCGTCCGTCAGGGCAAGATCCGCTACGTCGGCTCCTCCACCTACGACCCGTGGGAGATCGTGGAGGGCCAGTGGGTGTCGCGCACGCGCGGGATCTCGCGGGTCGTCTCCGAGCAGCCCCCGTACTCGATCCTCACGCGCGGGATCGAGCGCGAGCTGCTCCCCGTCGCCCAGCGCTACGACCTCGCGGTCCTGCCGTGGAGCCCGCTGGCGGGCGGCTGGCTGTCCGGCCGGCACCGCCGAGGCCAGGAGCAGCCGGTCTCCGACCGCGCCGGCCAGTTCCCCAACCGCTTCGACCCGGCCCATCCGGACAACGCGGTGAAGCTCGAGGCGACGCTGCAGCTCGGCGAGCTGGCCGACGAGCTGGGCATCTCCCTGGTGCACCTCGCACTGGCGTGGGTGCTCGAGCACCCCGCGGTGACGTCGGCGATCATCGGCCCGCGCAGCTTCGAGCAGCTCGAGAGCCAGCTCGGCGCCGTCGACGTCCGGCTGACCGCCGACGTGCTGGACCGGATCGACGAGATCGTCCCCCCGGGCACGAACGTCAACGACGCCGACGGCGGCTACGTGCCGGAGAGCCTCTCGGACCCGTCCCGCCGGCGCGGTGGCCGCACGAGCCACGGCTCGCCCCGGCGGTTCTGACCGCGGTCAGGCCCAGCCGGGCGGCAGCACGGCGGCGAGCTCCGCCGCCGTGCGCCCGAGGGCCTCCACGAGCTCGGGCAGGCGCTCGTCCGGCAGGCGGAACGCCGGGCCCTGGATCGAGATGCCGGCCCGCGACGGCTCGTCGTCGCCGGTCGGGATCGCGACGGCCACGGCCCGCACGCCGGTCTCGCGCTCCTCGTCGAGCAGCGCCCAGCCGCGCCGGCGGATCTCCCGGAGCTCGACGCGCAGGGCGTCGCGGTCGACGATCGAGCGGGGCGTCGCCGACACGAACGGCTCGATCGACTCCAGCAGGCCGGCGCTCATCATCTCCTGCGCCACCACCACCTTGCCGACCGCGGAGACGTTGATCGGCGTCCGCGTGCCGTCCGGCGAGCGGAACCGCAGGGCCTGGCTCGTGTCGTTGGCCTGCATGCGCTGCACGGCCTCGTTGCCGTCGCGCACGAGCAGCGTCACCGACTCCCCGACCTCGCCCGCGAGCCGGCCGAGGATGCGCCGGACCTGCTCGAGCCCGGAGCGGTCGTAGTGCGACTGTGCGAGGGCGACGATCGCGGGACCGAGGCGGTACCGCTCGCTCCGCTCGTCCTGGACGACGTACCCGGCGTCGACGAGCGTCCGCAGCAGGCGATGGGTCGTGCTGATGCCGAGCCCCGTGTCGTGCGCGATCTCCGACACGCCGAGGTCGTCCTGGACCGTGGCGAAGCGGCCGAGGACCGCGAGCACGCGGGCCGCCGAGCGGCTGCCGGGCTCGGACGCCGGGGGGTCGGCCGACCCCCCGGCGCGGGACGACGGCGCAGGAGGGCTGCCCATGCGCGGCACGCTATACGAGGACCCGCTGCGACCGTCAGGCGTCGACCGCGGCGGCCGCCGCTGCGAGGTCCGACCACTCCCACCAGGGCGGGTGCTCGACCTGCGAACGCACGAGCGCCCGCCACGGCCGGTCGGCGCCGCGTGCGCGCGTCAGGGCGCTGGCCCCCGCGATCTCCAGCGCCTCGCTGACGATCCTGCGGCCGTGCTCGAGCGCGAAGAGCCGCGCGGTCGACGCCGCGACCTGCGCGCCGGCGGGGTCGCGGGCCACGAGCGCGCGGGCGCCGTCGGCGATCAGCCCGTCGAGCGCCGCGAGCGTCACCGTCAGCTCGCCGAAGCGCAGGATCGCGTGCGGCTCGTCGGTGGCCCGCTCGACGCCGGCCTCGGGCCAGGCGCGCGTGCGTGTGCCCACGAACGCGAGGGCGTCGCGCAGCGCACCGCGCACGACGTCAGCCTCGTGCGCGGCCCACCGCAGCTCGGCCGCGGCGGCCGACCGGACCGCAGCGACTCCCGGCGCGGGGCCGCCGGACGCCGTGCGGCCGGCGCCGGGCGTGGGTCCGAGCTCGTCGGGACGGAGCCCCGCGGGGACGACCGGCGCCGTCACCGGGACCGGGACCGTGGCGCGGTCCCGGAGCGCCGGGAGCCGGGACGCCGGGAACTCGCCCGTCAGCGCGTGGCGACCGACGTGGTGGAACGACCAGCGGCCGGGGTCGTGGACCGCGTGCGTCCGCGCGTTGCGCCACGCGAGCTCGACCCAGGCGCCGTGCTCGGCGTCGGGACCCTCCAGCCACCCGACCGCGGCGTCGGCCGTCCGCACGGACGTGCGGTAGGCGAGCGCCTTGGCCGCGTGGATCGCCAGGCCGGCCCGCGCGACGGTGGTCGCGTCGCTGCCCGTCCCGAGCTCGTCGACGCGGGCGGCCGCGGCGCGCAGCAAGGCACGGGCGGCCGCGACGTCGACGGCGGCGCGCGCGAAGGCGGTGCTGCGCCGGCGCCCGGTGCTCCACGCCCGGCCGAGCACGCCCTCGGCGATGCCGACCTCGATGGCCGGGTGGATGAGCTGGCACGGGTGGAAGCGCGCCTCGGCCGCGACAGGGTCCTCCCAGGGCGACAGGACGTGGTCGAGGCGCACGAGGACGCCGTCGAAGCGCGTGCTGCCGCTGAAGGTCGCCCGCTGCCCGATCGCGTCCCACCGCGGGTCGAAGCTCACGCCCGGCGCGTCGCTGCGGACCAGCGCCAGCCGCGACCGGCCGTCCGGGTCGAGCGCCGGCGCGGCGAGCCACTCCGCCGTGCTCGACCCGGTCGAATACGCCTTCGTGCCGTCGAGCGCGTAGCCGCCGGCGACCGGGCGCAGGACGCTCTCGGCCCCGCCGTCGGCGTTGGTGTTCCCGAACCGCGCCCCGCGCTCCAGGACGTCGGCGAAGATCGCGCGGCGCACCGGGGCCTGCGCCGTCCGGACCGCGTGCACGTTGCCGACGTGCCCCTGGACCTGCTGGGCCAGCGCGGGATCGCCGGCCGCGAGGATCCGCACGACGTCGGCCACGAGGCCGGCGCCGGCGCCGAGCCCGCCCTCCTCCGCGGGGACGACGATCCCGAGCAGGCCGCTGCGCCGCAGGGCGTCGAGCGCGTCCTGGTCCGGGACCGCCGCGGCGTCCCGGCGCAGGGCGCCGTCGGCCCAGGAGGACCCGAGCGCCCGGGCGTGGTCGAGGGCCTCGGGGGCGGACCGGACGACGACCACCCGTGACGCGTCCGCGCCGACGGTGCCCGCGTCGCGCCGGGACTGATCGGGGCTCGTGCCGGTGACGGGAACACTCATACACCGGAAAGCCTATCTGCTTTCCGGCTTTCTGCGTCGGGCATCGTCCGGCGCGACCCGCCGCCGACGAGGACGGGGAGGCGCGGCGCCCGCGGGCCGGACGGCGCGCCCCGCTAGCGTGGGGCGCATGGACCTCGGACTGACCGGCAAGCGGGCCCTCGTCACGGGCGGGAGCCGCGGGATCGGGCTCGCCATCGGGCGGGCGCTGGCCCTCGAGGGCGCTGCGGTCGCGCTCCTGGCCCGCGACGAGGCCGCCGTCCAGCTGATGGCCGAGGAGCTCGCCGCCGAGACCGGCGCCCACGTCGTCGGCGTCGCCGCCGACACCGGCGACGACGCCGCGGTCCTGCGGGCCGTCGCCGAGGTCACGGAGCTGCTCGGCGGGATCGACGTCGCGGTGAACGCCGCCGCGCGGCCGGCGTCGAGCGGCCCGGCGCTGTCGGCGATCGAGACGACCGACGACCGCGTCCGCGAGGAGCTCGAGGTGAAGCTCCTGGGCTACCTGCGGGTCGCCCGGGCCGTCGCACCCCAGATGATCGACCGCGGCTGGGGCCGCATCGTCAACGTGTCGGGCCTGAACGCCCGGCGCTCGGGCTCGGTGGCGGGCTCGGTGCGCAACGTGGCGGTGGCCGCGCTGACGAAGAACCTCGCCGACGAGCTCGGCCCGCTCGGCGTCAACGTCACGGTCGTCCACCCGGGGCTCACCCGCACCGAGCGCACGCCGGGCATGGTGGCCGCGCGTGCCGAGAAGGACGGCTCGAGCGCGCAGGACGCCGAGGCCGCGCTCGTCGCCGACGTCTCGATCGGCCGCATGGTCGACGCCGCCGAGGTCGCCGACGTCGTGGCCTTCCTCGCGTCGCCGCGCAGCGTCGCGATCAACGGGGACGCGATCGCGGCCGGCGGCGGGCAGCTCGGGCCGATCTTCTACTAGCGGGCGGCCGGTGCGACGCGGGCCGGGGCCGGCCGGTCGCGCTCCGGCAGGTAGCCGACGTCCGCCATGTGCGGGCAGGCGCCGTACTCCGCCCCGAAGCCGTCGGTCCACGACCGCTCGGCGTGGTCAGGCAGCACCGCACGACCCCCGAAGTAGGCGCGGGCCAGCAGGCCGACCATCCACCGGGTCGAGGCCCGGGGGCGCTTGAGCCGCAGCGCATCGAGGAGCTCGTCCTCCATCAGGGCCAGCGTCAGCTCGCGGCCGATGCGGCGGGCCGCCGGCGGCAGCCAGCGGGCGGCGAAGTCGTCGATCATGGCGTTGGCGACCGCGGCACCGCCGGCGGACCAGCCCCAGTTCTCGGCCTCGTAGTCCTGCATCCACGCCCAGAACGCCTCGGGCGTCGCTGGCACGTCGGTCAGGTGCATCCCGTCGCCGATCCGCCGCCAGAAGTGGAAGTTCGCGTCCTTCTCCTTCTCGCTCAGCAGGTCGAGGCCGAGGAGCCCGGGAATCCGGACCGCCTCGAACGTCAGCGACGCGAGCGTGTAGAGGCTCTGGTCGTTGCGGATCGGGAACTGCGCGTGGATCTCGTTCAGCCGCTCGATCGCCGCGCGGCCGCCGGTCTTCCGCTGGGTCCTCGCCCCGGACGCCGTCGACTACCCGGCGCGCCTCCTGCGCTGGCGCGCGGAGCTGCGCGCCCCGCTACGCGGCCTGATCGGCCGGCCGGGCCCCGCTGCGTCGGCGACCGGAGCCCGCGGCATCCCCTCCGCGGCCCACCGGCCGCGAGGCGGCCTCAATCCTGCAGCTCGTCCGCGAGCTTCGCCAGGACGCGGCTCTGGATCGCGCGCAGGCCGTTGGGCGCGAAGGTCCGCTCGAAGAAGCCGCCGACGCCACCGGCGCCCTTCCACGTGGTCTCGATCTTCACGGTCGACGTCCGGTCCGTGAGCGGCTCGGCCTTCCACGTCGTCACGAGCGTCGAGTTGCGGTCGCGCTCGACGACGTCGCCATGCGTCGTGACGTCGATGTCGGCGATCACGTCGCGGGAGCGCTTCTTCGTCGCCTGGAGCGTCCAGGCGGCGACGGTGCCGTCGCCCTCGCCGCCCTCGAGCACGCGGTACTCGCGGTACTCGTCGGTGAGGATCCGCGGGCGGATCGTCGCGTAGTCCTGCAGGGCCTTGCGCACGACGTCGGCGGGCGCCGGGATCTGGGCTTCGGTGAGGACGTGGATCTGGCTCATGCGGTAGGGATGCTCCCGGATCGGGCGGACTGATGGGGACCAGGCCCCGTCCCGGGCTACGCGGATCCCGCCGCACGGACGTGCGACGGGCCCTCCGCGGCCCCGGGAGGGCGCTAGGCGATCGCCTGGCGGATGCGCGGCTTCTTCGCCGCGCCGGCCTCGTCGAGGCGGCGGACGGGGGTCGAGTACGGGGCGTTCTGGGCGATCGTCGGGTCCTCGGCGGCCTCGCGGAGGATCTCCGCCAGCGCCTCGGCGAACGCGTCGAGCGTCTCGCGGGCCTCGGTCTCCACCGGCTCGATGAGGAGGGCCTCCTCGACGAGCAGCGGGAAGTAGACCGTCGGCGGGTGGAACCCGTGGTCGAGCAGCCGCTTGGCGAGGTCGAGCGTGCGGATGCCCAGCTCGCGCTTCATCGGGCCGCCGGAGATCACGAACTCGTGCATGCAGCGCGTGCCGAAGGCGAGCGGCAGCTGCTTGCGCACGCCGAGCTCCTCGAGCTTCGCCAGCAGGTAGTTCGCGTTGAGCACGGCGACCTCGGACGCGTCGCGCAGGCCCGAGCCGCCGAGGCTCAGGATGTACGCATAGCAGCGGACGAAGACGCCGTAGTTGCCCTGGAAGCCGCGGAGCTTGCCGATCGACTTCGAGCCCGGGGCGCCCTCGGGGAGCGCGGCCGGGTCGGACACGAGGTCGAAGCGGTACGTCGGGGCGGACCCGTTGGCCGGGGTCTCCTCCTCGCGCCGGATCACCGGCACGGGGACGTACGGCGCGATGCGGTCGGACACCGCGATCGGGCCGGAGCCCGGACCGCCGCCGCCGTGGGGCTGGGTGAACGACTTGTGCAGGTTGAAGTGCACGATGTCGAAGCCCATGTCGCCCGGGCGCGTGATGCCCATGATGGCGTTGAGGTTCGCGCCGTCGTAGTAGAGGACGCCGCCGACGCCGTGGACGATCGAGGCGATCTCCTCGATGTTCGGGTCGAAGATCCCCAGCGTGTTGGGGTTCGTGAGCATGATCAGCGCGACGTCGTCGTCGGCCTTCGCCCGCAGGTCGTCGATGTCGACGCCGCCGTCCGGGTTCGTCGCGACCTTCACGACCTCGAGCCCGGCCATGGTCACCGTCGCGGGGTTCGTCCCGTGGGCGGTGTCCGGGGTCAGGACCTTGTGGCGCTTCTCGCCGCGGGCCTCGTGGTAGGCCCGGGCCAGGAGGACGCCGGCGAGCTCGCCGTGCGACCCGGCCGACGGCTGCAGGCAGACGTGCGGCAGGCCGGAGACCTCGGCCAGCTGTCGCTCGAGGCCGTACATGACCTCGAGCGCGCCCTGGGCGTGGTCGGCGGTCTGGAACGGGTGCAGCCGCGCGTGGCCCGGCAGCGCGCCGACCCGCTCGTGCAGGCGTGGGTTGTACTTCATCGTGCACGACCCGAGCGGGTAGAAGCCCGTGTCCAGGTCGAAGTTGCGGCGGCTCAGGCGCACGTAGTGGCGGACGAGCTCCGGCTCGGTGACCTGCGGCAGGCGCGCCGGGGCCTTGCGGCGGAGGGCCTGCGGGATGATGTCGTCGAGCGGCACGTCCGGGACCCCGGTGGCCGGGGCGACGAACGCGCGGCGGCCCTCGACGCCCTTCTCGAAGATCGTGGTCGCGTGGTCGCGCTGGATCGGGTTGACCGACGTGGTCGGCGCCGCGAGCGGGCGCGGGTCGGAGCCGCCGGCGGCGGGCAGGACCTTCTCGGTCGGGATGGTGTTCTCCGTCGTGCTCATGCCGAGACCTCCGTACGGGCGGAGGCCGGCGTCGTGCCGCTCCGCTGGGCCTGGATCGCCTCGCCGACCAGGCGGGCGAGCTCGTCGATCTGGTCCTTCGTGCGCTGCTCGGTGAGCGCGACGAGCAGGCCGTCGTCGTACTCGCCGGCGTGCGTGCGCGCCAGCGCCAGGCCCGGGTTGACCCCGTGGTCCTGGACGTAGGAGACGAGCTGCGGGACGTCGATCCCCGGCAGGCGCAGCGCGAACTCCCGGACGACCGGCTGCTCGTGGAGCAGCTCGACCCCGTCGACGGCGGCCAGCGTGGTGCGCGCGTAGTGCGTGCGCTGGACGAGCAGGTTCGCGAGCTCCGGCAGGCCCTCGCGGCCCAGCCAGCCGAGGTAGACGACGCCGGCCAGCGCGTTGAGCGCCTGCGACGTGCAGATGTTCGACGTGGCCTTCTCGCGGCGGATGTGCTGCTCGCGCGTCTGCAGGGTCAGGACGAAGCCGCGGCGGCCGTCGACGTCGGTCGTCTCCCCGGCGATGCGGCCCGGCATGCGGCGCAGGAAGGCCTCGCGCGCCGCGAAGAAGCCGAAGGAGGGGCCGCCGAAGTCCAGGCGGTTGCCGAGCGTCTGACCCTCGCCGACGGCGACGTCGACGCCGGTCTCGCCGGGGGGCGCCAGGACGCCGAGCGTGATCGGGTCGTACGCGCCGATGACCACGGCCGGCGAGTCGCTCTTGGCGGCGTCCGACAGCGCCTGGACGTCCTCGACGGCGCCGAGGAAGTTCGGCTGCTGGAGGATCGCGGCGGACGTCTCGCCGTCGACCGCGGCGGACCAGGCGTCGAGGTCGGTGACGCCGTCCTTCAGCGGGACGACCGTGACGGTGCTGCCGTAGCCGACGGCCAGGGTCTGCAGCGTCTGGATCGTGTGCGGGTGCACGCCGGCGGACACGACGATGCCCGTCTTGGCGTTGACGAGCTTGGCCAGGTAGGCGGCCGCGGCGACGGCCGACGGGCCCTCGTAGACCGACGCGTTGGAGACCGGCAGCGCGGTGAGCTCCGAGATCGCGGTCTGGTACTCGAACATCACCTGCAGGCCGCCCTGGGAGACCTCGGGCTGGTACGGCGTGTAGGGCGTCAGGAACTCCGACCGGCCGAGCAGCATGTCGATGATCGACGGCACGTAGTGGTCGTACATCCCCGCACCGAGGAACGTGACCTCGTCCTCCGCGGACGTGTTCTTCGCCGCCAGGCGCCCGAGCTCGGCGTTGACCTCCTGCTCCGACAGCCCCTCGGGGATGTCGAGCGGCCGGTCCATCAGCAGGCTCTGGGGGATCTGCTCGGCGAGCAGGTCCTGGATCGAGGCGACGCCGACGGCGGCCAGCATGGCCTCGCGGTCGACGTCGGTGGCGGTGGTGTAGCGGGTCACGTGATGCCCTTCCGGGAGGGGTGCGAAGGTCGGGACCGGTCCGCCGCCGCGCGGGCGGCGGGCCGATGGGGCGGTGCGTGGTGGCTAGGCGAGCGAGGCGACGTACGTCGCCTGGTCCTGGAGCGCGTCGATCTCGGACGGGTCCGACAGCTTCACCTTGACGAGCCAGCCGCCGTCGTAGGACGACTCGTTGATCGACTCCGGCGCGTCCTCGAGCGCCGAGTTGACCTCGACGACCTCACCCGACAGCGGGGCGATGACGTCAGAGACGGCCTTGACCGACTCGACCTCGGCGTAGCTCTCGTCCTTGGTGACCGTCGATCCGACCTCGGGGGCGTCGAAGAAGACGACCTCGCCCAGCGCGTCCTGGGCGAACCAGGTGATGCCGAACGTGGCGACGTCGCCGTCGATGCGGGCCCAGTCGTGCTCGGGGTGGTACTTCAGGTCTTCGGGATACGACGCGTCGGCCATTGCTGCTCCAGGTACGGGGTCGGGGTGAGGGGCGGTTGAGACTGATCCCACCCGGCGGCGCGGTCGGCGCGGACGGGGAGGGCTGCCGGCCGCGCGCACGGCCTGGTGGTCGGGCGGCGCGGGACGGTGATCATCCGGTCAGGCGGGGCGCTTGTAGAGCGGCTTGGTGGCGACCTCGGCGGGGCGCACCCGGCCGCGGACGTCGATCTGCAGCGGAGTGCCGACCTGCGCGCTCGCCACGGGGACGTACGCCAGGCCGATGCCGATGCCCAGGCTCGGGGAGAAGGTGCCGCTCGTGACGGTGCCCCCGCCGACGACGTCGTTGCCGCCGCGCGGGATGCCCTTGTCCGTGAAGCGGAACGGGACGAGCTTCTCGCCGTGCGGCGAGCCGTCCGCGCGGGCCGTGGCGACGGCCTCGGAGCCCACGAAGCCCGTGGCCTCCTTGCACGCCCAGCCGAGTCCGGCGCCGATCGGGTCGCGGTCCTCGGAGAGGTCGTTGCCGTAGAGGTGGAAGCACGCCTCCATCCGCAGGGTGTCGCGCGCGCCGAGCCCGGCGGGCGTGGCGCCGGCGGTGAGGAGGGCGTCCCAGAGGTCCGGGGCGGTCGCCGGCGGGACGAGCAGCTCGACGCCGTCCTCCCCCGTGTAGCCGGTGCCGGCGACCAGGACGTCGGCGTCGTTCCAGATCGCGCCGCCGGTCTTGAACGGCCCGGGCAGCTCGTAGCCGAGGACCTGCGAGGCGATCCGGCGGGCGTCAGGGCCCTGGACGGCGATCATCGCGAACTCGTCGAAGGCGTCCTCGACGGTGACGTCGAAGCCCTCGGCCCAGCGCTGGAACCAGGCGAGGTCCTTGGCGTGGTTGCTCGCGTTGGTGACGGTCAGGTAGACGTCGTCGGCCAAGCGGTAGGTGAAGAGGTCGTCCAGGACGCCGCCGTCCTCGGTGCAGAGGACCGAGTACTGGGAGCCCCCGACGGCGATCTTCTCGACGTCGTTGGAGAGGATGCGCTGCAGGAACGCCGCGGCGTCCGGTCCGACGGTCCGGATCTCGCCCATGTGCGAGACGTCGAAGATGCCGCAGGAGGAGCGGACCGCGAGGTGCTCCTCCTTGACGCCCGCGTACTGGACGGGCATCTCCCAGCCGGCGAACGGCACCACGCGGGCACCGGCGGCAACGTGCCGCTCGTACAGCGGCGTGCGCCGCAGATCCGTCGTCGAACTCACCGAGCCAGCCTACCAACGGGGTTCTCGGCCGACTGTGCGGCTGGATGCCGCGTGCGAGGACGTCGGGCAGGACGGAATGGGTGGCGTGGGCCCGGCAGACGCCCGGAGGGCGCCGACCCGCGTCGCCCGGGTCGGGGCCCGGCCCTCTCCGGCTGGCCCGAAGTCCTGCCGAGGGCTGGCGAGGCCGGGGCCGAGTCGCTCGGGCCGGGGGCCGGCCCGCCCTACCGGAGGAAGGCGGGGATGTCGATGTCGTCGTCGCCGATCTCGAGCGACGAGCCGGTCTGGCGACCGGCGCGCGGGGCGCGGTCGTCGTCGCGGCCACGACGTGGACGCTCGGAGCGGTCGCTGCGGTCCGAGCGATCGGAGCGGTCCGACCGCTCCGTGCCGCGACCGGGGCGCTGCGCCGGCTGGCTGCTGGCGGACTGCGCGGCCGCGCGGGTCTTGTCGAAGCCGGTGGCGATGACGGTGACGCGGATCTCGTCGCCCATGTCCTCGTCGATGACGGCGCCGAAGATGATGTTGGCGTCGCCGTCGGCGGCCTGCTGGACGATCTCGGCGGCCTCGTTGACCTCGAACAGGCCGAGCTCGCGGCCACCGGTGATGTTCAGCAGGACGCCGGTGGCGCCCTCGATGCTGTCCTCGAGCAGTGGGCTGGCGATCGCCTGCTTGGCGGCCTCCCCGGCGCGGGTCTCCCCGCCGGACTGCCCGATGCCCATGAGCGCGGTGCCGGCGTCGTGCATGACGGTCCGGACGTCCGCGAAGTCGAGGTTGATGAGGCCCGGGATCGTGATCAGGTCGGTGATGCCCTGGACGCCCTGGCGCAGCACGTTGTCGGCGGAGCGGAAGGCGTCGAGGATCGACGTGCGCTTCTCGACGAGGCCGAGCAGGCGGTCGTTCGGGATCACGACGAGCGTGTCGACGACCTCGCGGAGGCGGTTGATCCCGTCCTCGGCCTGACGCATGCGCTGGCTGCCCTCGAACGAGAACGGCCGCGTGACGACGCCGACGGTCAGCGCGCCGATCTCGCCCTTGGCGATCTCCGCGATGACGGGGGCCGCACCAGTGCCGGTGCCGCCGCCCTCGCCCGCGGTGACGAAGACCATGTCCGCGCCCTTGAGCGCGTCGCGGATCTCGTCGCGGGACTCGGACGCGGCCGCGTGACCGACCTCGGGGTTGGCGCCGGCCCCGAGCCCGCGGGTGACCTCGCCCCCGATGTTGATCTTGATGTCGGCGTCGCACATCTGCAGCGCCTGGGCGTCGGTGTTGCAGGCGACGAACTCCACGCCGCGCAGGCCCGCGTCGATCATGCGGTTGACGGCGTTCGTGCCGCCGCCGCCGACGCCGACGACCTTGATGACGGCGAGGTAACTGCCGGTGGCGTCCATAAAAGTGTGTGTCTCCGGTCCTGGGGGTGCGCTGGGGGTTGAGGGAACGTGCGGGTGGGTCCCGACCGCGAGCGCCCAGACAGCCAAGCTAGGTGCGCTTGGCTCGTGTTGTCAACGTGGATCATAGGCACGCAACGGGGATTGCAGCGCTATCTCTCGACGTCGACGCGAGCCTCAAGTAGTCGGGCCTCAGGCTGTGGTTCAGGGTGTGGCCTGGCCCGTTGGTGCCGTCCCGCCGCCGGACGTGGTTCCGGCGGTCCCGCTCGTGGAAGGTGTGGTGCCCGGGCTCACGGAGCCCGAATTCGTGGTGGTTCCCGTCGCCGTGGACGGTGTCCCGGTGCCGGTCGCGGCGGATCCCGTCGCCGTCGGGGTGCCGCCGGTCGTCGTCGCGGCGGCCGCCGCCGGCGTCGTCGTCGCGGGGGTCACGGGGGCCGCGGCGGGCGTGGCGGCGGCGCCCGTCGAGGCCGTC
>NZ_JBFAPC010000097.1:0-21890 GCF_040675535.1 Patulibacter sp. NPDC049589
GATCCTCGGGGCCGCAGACGCCGAGCAGCAGGTCCGCGGTCTCGGCGGTCAGCCGCGCGTCGGTCGTGATGAAGCAGAGCATCGTCGCGAAGCTCGGCTGGAGACCGACGCCCTGACGGGCGCGCGGACCCGCTCCGCGGGCCTGGCGGACCTCGACCGCGAGATCGGTCGCAGCCATCGCTCCGGCGGCGTGCTCGTCGCGACGTACCTCGACGTCGTCGGGCTGAAGGCCGTCAACGACGAACGGGGCCACGCCACCGGGGACCTCCTGCTGCAGCGGGTCATCGCGACCGTCCGCGAGCGGCTGCGCCCCTACGACCTGGTCGTGCGTCTGGGCGGCGACGAGTTCGTCTGCGTCATGCCCGGTCTGCCCCTCGTCACGGCCGAGCAGCGCTTCGCGGGGATCGCGATGAGCCTGGCGCAGCCGCCCGGGGCGGCGATCCGCACCGGGTTCGCCGTGCTGGCCGCGAAGGACACCGCGGCGACGCTGGTCGGCCGCGCGGACGACGCCCTGGTCCGGATGCGGCGCGGCCCCGGCCAGCGGACGGCCTAGCGCGCGGGCCGCACGCTGGACACGGGATCAGGCCGCGGTCTCGGCCACGGCGACGGTGCCGAGGTGGGACTCGACCGTCTCCGCGGCGCCGTCGGCCAGGACGCGCCGGGCGAACTCGATGTCCGCCGCGGTGCCGTGGGCGACGACCAGCTGCTTGTCGGCCTTGATCGCCGTGACGTAGCGGATGACCGCGTCGTCGGGGATGCTCGCGGTGCTCCCGGTCGTCGAAGCCGATCACGTGCCGCTCGGTCGTCTCGCCGCACCGCCCGCGCGATCACCGCGACCTCGCGGCCGGGGGACGAACTACCCGCTCGCCGCCGGGGATCACCCGGATGGCGCTGTGGCCGCCGGCGGGCAGTCTGGGGGCACCGGCGACATCGCCGCCACGCACCCCGAGGAGCACGCCATGAAGGCCGCCGTCGTCCATCAGTTCACCGAGCCGCTCACGATCGACGAGGTGCCGGTGCCCGCCCCGGGCCCGGAGCAGGTCCTGATCCGCGTCGAGGCGTGCGGTCTCTGTCACACGGACATCCACGCCGCGCACGGCGACTGGCCCGCCAAGCCGGCACCGCCGTTCGTCCCGGGCCACGAGGTCGTCGGGCTCGTCGAGCAGATCGGTCTCGGCAACGCCCACGGGATCGAGCTCGGCATGCGGGTCGCCGTCCCGTGGCTCGGCTACGCCTGCGGCGACTGCCGCTACTGCAACTCGGGCCGCGAGACGCTCTGCGAGGCACAGGAGAACACGGGCTACTCCGTCGACGGTGGGTTCGCGGAGTACGTCGTCGGCTGGGCCCGCCACGTCGTCCGCGTTCCCGACGGTGTCGATCCTGCGGACGCCGCCCCGCTGACGTGCGCCGGGGTCACGACGTACAAGGCCGTGAAGGCCTCGGGCTGCACGTCGTCGAGCCGCGTCGTCGTCTTCGGCGTCGGCGGCCTCGGCCACCTGGCGATGCAGTACGCGAAGATCACCGGTGCCGAGGTCGTCGCCGTGGACGTCAACCCGGAACGTCTCGCGACCGCGACGGCGCTGGGCGCCGACCACGTCGTCAACGCGCGGGAGCAGGACCCGGTCGCGGTGATCCAGGCCCTCGGCGGCGCGGACACGGCGATCGCGACGGCCGTCAGCCCGAAGGCCTTCGAGCAGGCCCTCGGGTCCCTCGCGCGCGGCGGGACCCTCGTCTGCGTCGGGATGCCGGCGGAGAACGTGATGGGTCTCCCGATCTTCGAGACCGTCGTGGGCGGCCTCACGGTCAAGGGGTCGATCGTCGGCACGCACCAGGACGTCGTGGACGTCTTCGAGCTCCACCGTCGCGGCCTGACGCGCGTCGAGCGCAGCGACGCCCGGCTCGAGGACGTCAACGAGGCGATCGCCGCGGTCCTCGACGGGACGGCCGGCGCGGCGCGGACGGTGTTCCGGCTGCAGCCGCCGATGGCTCGCCCCCGTACGGGCACCGCAGCGACCGCGGCCGTCCGCTGAGGCGGCGTACCGGGCGGGGTCAGACGGCCACGGGTCCGGCGGTCGTCCCGGCGGCCGGGGCCGCCGGGTCCGGCCGCCGGGCCAGGAGCCGCGCCAGCTCCAGCGCCGGCTCGAGCTCGGCGAAGACGTGTCCGGTCCGCTCGACCTCGTCCAACGCACCGACGCTGCGGAGCAGTCCGACGTGCGCCGGGTCCGCGACCTTCAGCAGCACCTCGATGCCGCGGTCGTGCAGCTCCTCGACGATCGCGCCGAGGGCCCGAGCGCCGGTGGCGTCCAGCATCGCCAGGTTGCCGAGCCGCAGGACGACGACGCGGACGTCGGTCGTGGCGGTGAGCTCCTTGAGGAACCGCGCCGCGACGGCGAAGAACAGCGGTCCGTCGAGGCGGTAGACGAGGACGTGGCGCCGCAGCAGCTCGCGCTCCTCCGCGTCTCCCACGCCGAAGTCCGGCTCCTCGCGCACGGCCTGCGCGGTGCCCGCGAGCTTGACGACGGCGACGAGGACCGCGACGGCGATGCCGAGCTCGACCGCGGTCACGAGGTCGAAGACGACCGTGGCCCCGGCGGTCAGCACGAAGATCGCGGCGTCGGTGCGGGTGGACCGCAGCACTGCGGAGACCGTGCGCCGCTCGACCATCCGCCAGGCCGTCACGAGCAGCACGCCGGCGAGCGCCACGAGGGGGATCCTCCCGACGACGCCCGACGCGGCGGCCATCAGCCCGAGCAGCACGAGCGCGTGCACGATCGCGGCGGCCCGCGTGCGGGCACCGGAGCGGACGTTGACGGCGGTCCGGGCGAGCGCCCCGGTCGCCGGCAGGCCGCCGAAGAACGCCGAGCCGACGTTCGCGATCCCCTGGCCGACGAGCTCGCGGTCGGGGTCGTGGCGGCCGCGGTCGCTCATGCCGTCGGCGACCTCGGCGGAGAGCAGGCTCTCGAGGGCCGCGAGCGCGGCCACCACCAGCGCGGGCACCACGAGGGCGCCGAGCCCGTCGAGGTCGGGGAGCGCGGGGGTGGGCAGGCTGCTGGGCAGCGCGCCGATGCGCGCGACGTCGATCCCGAGGACGCCGGCGAGCACCGTGGCGACGACGATCGCGACGAGGCTCGACGGGAGCGCCCGGTGCAACCGCGGAAGCAGGGCGGTCAGGCCGGCGGCGACGACGAGCAGGGCGATCACGCCCAGGTCGGGGCGCTCCGCGAACCGGCCGATCGCCCGCGCCGCGACGAGCGCGGCGTTCTCGCCGTCGGGCTTGTCGACCCCGAGAGCGGAGGGCACCTGCTGGGCGGCGATCACCACGGCGATCCCGAACGTGAAGCCCTCGACGACCGGCCACGGGATGAAGGCGACGAGGCGCCCCAGCCCGAGGACGCCCGCGAGGACGACGAACACGCCCGCCAGCAGGGCGACCGCGGGGACGACGCCGGCGCCGTGCGTCGCGACGAGGGGCACGAGGACGACGGTCATGGCTCCCGTCGGCCCGGAGACCTGGACGGACGAGCCGCCGAAGACCGCCGCGAGGGTCCCCGCCACGACGGCGGTCACGAGGCCGGCGGTCGCGCCGACCCCGGACGCCGCGCCGAAGGCCAGCGCCAGCGGCAACGCCACGACCGCGACGGTGACGCCGGCGATCAGGTCGCCGACCCACCCCCGGTCGCGGAGTCCCGCGTAGTCGGAGGTCCGTGGCGCCAGTGTGCGCAGCCGCGCGCCGACGACCGCCGCGGCGGTCGTCGCGCCCGTGTCCGGGCGAGTCACCGCTCGTGCGGTTCGCTCGGGTCCACGACGGCCCCGGTGGTCGTGCTCCCCGGGATCACGGCTCAGACGGCGTCGCGCGCGTCCCGGGCGTCCATCCGGGCCAGGGACGAGTCGAGGATCGCGTACTCCGCCTCGTCGAGCGCGGCGTAGGCGAGGGCCAGAGCGGCGTCGGCGTCGGCGTCCGCCCGGTCGGCGCGGGCCTCGGCGTCCGCCGCGTCGTGATCGGCCTTCGCGTGGTCCTCGGTCTTCCGGATGCGCGCGACGTTCGTGGCCCAGCTCTGGTGGAGGTCCTTCCACCAGCCCGACACCTCGTCGCGGACGACCGCGGCGCCGGCCTGCAGGCCGGACGCTCCGTGCTGGGCGGCGTCGCGCGCGCCGGAGACCTGGTCGACGAGCTCCTCCCGCGTCCGCGACGCGGCGCCGTTGACGGCGTGCTCGACCTGCAGGGCGCGTTCGGAGAGGGTGGTCAGGGGCGTGATCGTCTTCATGGATCGAGCGTAGGTCGGGCTCGGCGGCAGCACATGGGGAGAGACCCCGCTGCGGGCTGCGGGGCACTACGGAGTCGACTGCCGGACGACGGGCGCCCCGGCCGGGCCGGCGACTCCACGCAGGCGGGACCGGACCGGCCGGCGCCGGGGCCTGCCCGGCCCGACCGCCACAGCGGCCGCGATCTTCCACGGCCACGTGACAACCAGGCGCACGTATCAGAACAGCCCCTGCGGCTTCGGGTCGTAGCTCACCAGCAGGCACTTCGTCTGCGTGTAGTGCTCGAGCATCATGCGGTGGTTCTCGCGCCCGACGCCGGAGGCCTTGTAGCCGCCGAACGCCGCGCCGGCGGGGTAGAGGTGGTAGCAGTTGGTCCACACGCGGCCGGCCTGGATCGCCCGGCCGACGCGGAAGGCGCGCGTGCCGTCGCGAGTCCAGACCCCGGCGCCGAGGCCGTAGATCGTGTCGTTGGCGATCGCGATGGCCTCGGCCTCGTCCTCGAACGTCGTGACGGCGAGGACCGGCCCGAAGATCTCCTCCTGGAAGACCCGCATGGAGTTGTCGCCCTTCAGCACGGTCGGCTCGTAGAACGAGCCGCCGTCGAGACGGTCGCCGAACTGCGGGCGGTCGCCGCCGATCAGGACCTCGGCTCCCTCGTGGCGGCCGATGGCGACGTAGCCCTCGATCGTCTCGCGCTGGTGGGCGGAGACCTGCGGGCCCACCTGCGTCTCCGGGTCGAGGGGGTCGCCCTGACGCAGGGTCTGCAGGCGGGCGATGCAGCGCTCCATGAAGCGGTCGTAGATCGACTCCTGGATCAGCGCGCGCGTGGGGGAGGTGCAGACCTCGCCCTTGTTGAACGCGAACATGACGAGGCCCTCGACGGCCTTGTCGAGGAACGCGTCGTCCTGGTCCATGACGTCGGCGAAGAAGACGTTCGGCGACTTGCCGCCGAGCTCGGTGGTCGACGGGATCAGGCTCTCCGCGGCGTAGCCCATGATCTGGCGGCCGATCTCGGTGGAGCCCGTGAACGACACCTTCGCGATGCGCGAATTGGTGGCCAGGGCCTTGCCGATCTGGCCGCCGGGGCCGTTGACGACGTTGATGACGCCCTTGGGGACGACGTCCGCGATGACCTCGCAGAGCTTGAGGATCGACCACGGGGTCGGGCTCGCGGGCTTGACGACGGTGCAGTTGCCGCCGGCCAGCGCGGGAGCGATCTTCCACGCTGCCATCAGCAGCGGGAAGTTGAACGGGATGATCTGGCCGACGACGCCCAGCGGCTCCTGGAAGTGGTAGGCGTAGGTCTCGGCGTCGATCTCGGTGATGCGGCCCTCCTCGGCGCGCACGGCGGCTGCGAAGTAGCGGAAGTGGTCGATCGCCAGCGGCAGGTCGGCGGCGAGGGTCTCGCGGACGGGCTTGCCGTTGTCCCAGCTCTCGGCCACGGCGAGCAGCTCGAGGTTGTCCTCGAGCGCGTCGGCGATGGCGTTCAGCACGGCGGCGCGCTCGGCGGGCGAGCGGGCGGCCCAGTCGTCCTTGGCGGCATGCGCGGCGTCGAGCGCGAGCTCCAGGTCGGCCGGGCTGGAGTCGGCGACCCGACAGAAGACCTCGCCGGTGACGGGCGTGCGGTTGTCGCGGTAGCGGCCGTCGACCGGCGGCACGAACGCGCCGCCGATGAAGTTGCCGTACTGCGGGAGCACGGTCACCGGGCTGTCGGCGGAGCCGGGCGCGGGGAAGGTGGTCGGGGTGTCGAGGGCGGTGGCCATGGGGTGCTCGCGGAGTCGGTGGCGGTACACCCCCAGCCGATCACCGCGGCCCGTCCCGCACATCGAGGGATCCGCGCGGGATCACTGCGGTCGACTACGCGACGGGCGTGTGGATCGACGCGGTCCCGGTGACCCGCGGCGACGCTTCGACGAGTGCTCGCCGTCGGAGGCCCGCCGCCCGCAGACATCGCGAGCCACGTCAGAACGCGCTGAGCCCCGCGAGCGCCGCTACGACGTCGAGGCTGGAGAGCACGCCGACGGGCCCGCCGGCGTCGGTGACGAGCGCGTGCGACCGGCCTTCGCGGCTGAGGATCGATGCGACGGTGCTCAGCGGCGTGTCGACGTCGACGTAGACGACGGGGTCGGACGGGATCGCGGCGGCCGTGAGACCCGGCCCGCGCTGGACGGCCACGCGGACGAGGTCGTCCGCGGAGACGATCGCCAGCCCGTCGCGTGCCCCGGCGTGGCGGTGGTCGTTCCCGTCGACCACGACGGCGTGGATCTGGTGGGCCGCCATCCGGGAGGCGACGTGGTGCAGATCGGTCGTGGGGTCGCAGAGGACGATCGGCGCGTGCATCACCTCCGATGCACGGATGGCGGAGAGCGGGCGGGGTGTCGTCGACATGGACCGAGCGTAGGCGCGGGCCGGCGTACCGCCATCCGGGATTCTCCGTCGTCGATCACGTGGTCCACCGCGGTCTCGGCCGCGCCGCCGGACAGGACCCAGCGCCCCGCCGGCGGATGCGTAGTCGCCCGCAACCCGTTCCGGGATCCGCACGGATGAGCGCCGCGGCGGCCGTTCGTAGCGTGGCGGCACGGTCCGAGAACGGCCGCGTCCCGCCCTCCCTCGCCGCGAAACGACCCCATGCTCCTCGAGTTCGCCCGCTGGCAGTTCGCCTTCACGACGGTCTTCCACTTCATCTTCGTCCCGCTGACGATCGGTCTATCGGGGCTCGTCGCGTTGATGCAGACCCGCTGGGTCCGCACGGGGGACGACCAGTACCGGCGGATGACGCGGTTCTGGGGCAAGCTGCTGCTCGTCAACTTCGCGATCGGCATCGCGACCGGCCTGGTGCAGGAGTTCCAGTTCGGCATGGCCTGGAGCGCCTACTCGCGCTACGTCGGTGACGTCTTCGGCGCGCCGCTGGCGATGGAGGGCCTCGCCGCGTTCTTCCTCGAGTCGACGTTCCTCGGGATCTGGATCTTCGGCTGGGACCACCTGCCCAAGCGGATCCACCTGGCGTCGATCTGGCTCGTCTTCGTCGGCACGAACCTGTCGGCGTACTTCATCCTCGCCGCCAACGCCTGGATGCAGCACCCGGTCGGCTACCGCATCGACCCGGACACGGGCAACGCCGCCCTGACCTCGATCTGGGCGGTGCTGTCCAGCGGCAACGCGGTCTTCGCGTACCTCCACACCATCCCCGCCGCCGTCCTCACCGCCGCCGGCCTGCTGGTCGGCATCTCCGTCTGGCACCTGGGCCGGCGACCCGGTCACGAGACGGCGTTCTTCCGCCGCTCGCTGTCGTGGGGCCTCAAGGGCATGCTCGTCGCGTCGCTGCTGACGATCGTCGTCGGGCACGTCTTCGGGCAGTACATGACCGAGAAGCAGCCGATGAAGATGGCCGCCGCCGAGGCGCTCTACACGACCGAGCGGAGCGCGCCGCTGTCGCTGATGACCATCGCGCCGCTGGAGAAGAAGCCGGCCCGACCGTCGTTCGAGCTGAAGATCCCCGGCCTGACGTCGTTCCTCGCGACCAACAGCTTCACCGGCACCGTGCGGGGGATCGACGACCTCCAGGCGCAGTACGAGCGCGAGTTCGCGCCGTACGAGCGCGCCCACGGCCGCGACCCGGCGAAGGCCGAGTACTACCCGATCGTCGGCGTCACCTACTGGACCTTCCGCCTGATGATGGGCCTCGGCTTCTGGATGCTCGGCGTCGCCGTCGTCGGCCTCCTGCTGATGCGCCGGGCTCCCGGACGGATCGAGCGGCTCGCCACCCGGGCGTGGTTCCGCCGCCTGGCGCTCGGCACCCTCGTCGCCGGGTTCGTCGGTCACGCCGCGGGCTGGATGTTCACCGAGGTCGGTCGCCAGCCGTGGGTCGTCACCGGCCTGCTGAAGACCCAGGACGCGGTGTCGAAGATCGGCGTCTCGACGATCGCGATCTCGCTGGGCGTCTTCATCGTCCTCTACGTCGCCATCGGGACGATCGAGTTCCGCCTCTTCGCGCAGCTCGCCCGCAAGGGCCCCGACGGCGGGGCCCGGCCGCCCGCTGCGCCCGGCGACGGCGACCTCCCGTCCCCCGAGCACGACGACCACGACGAGGACCACGAGCACCCGCGCGTGCCGTCCCTCGCCTACTGACCCCCGACCGCGAATCGATCCGGCTCCCACGCTCATGGACCTCCCCACCGTCTGGTTCCTCCTCATCGCCGCCTTCTGGGCCGGCTACCTCGTCCTGGAGGGCTTCGACTTCGGCGTCGGGATGCTGCTCTTCGTCCTCGCGAAGGGCCCGGGGGAGCGCGACCAGATGATCCGCACCTTCGGCCCCGTCTGGGACGGCAACGAGGTCTGGCTGATCGTCGCCGGCGCCTCGATGTTCGCGGCATTCCCCAACTGGTACGCCTCGATGTTCAGCGCTCTGTACCTGCCGCTGCTGATCCTGCTCGTCGCGCTGATCCTGCGGGTCCTCGCCATCGAGTACCGCCGCAAGCACGAGGACGACCCCGTCTGGACCACCCGCTGGGACCGCGTGCTCGTCGTCTGCTCGGTGCTGGCGCCCGCGATGGTGGCCGCGGCGCTCGCCGACGTCGTCCGGGGGATCCCACTCGACGCGAACAGCGACTTCACCGGGAACCTGCTGGACCTGCTGAGCCCCTACGCGCTGCTCGGCGTCGTCGCCGTCCTCGCGCTCTTCGTGCTCCACGGCGCGACGTTCCTGGGCCTCCGCACCGAGGGGCCGCTGCGGGAACGCAGCCGGAGCCTGGCGGTGCGGGTGTGGCCGGTGGCGACGACGCTCGTCGCGGCGTTCGGCCTCTGGTCGCTGTTCGGCCGGGGCGGCGGCGCGTCGGTCGTCGGTGCCGTCGGGGTGGTCCTCGCCGTCGCGGGCCTCGTCGCCGGCGGAGCGGCCCTGCTGCGCGGTCACGAGTCCGCCGCGTTCGCGGGCACGGTCGTGACGATCCTCGGCGCCGCCGTGCTGCTCTTCGCCCAGCTGTGGCCGAACGTGCTGCCGTCGACCGACGACCCGGCCGGCACGCTGAGCGTCGCGAGCGCCGCGTCCTCGCCCTACACGCTGAAGGTCATGACCTGGGTGGCCGTCGTCATGGCGCCCGTCGTGTTCCTGTACCAGGGCTGGTCCTACTGGGTCTTCCGTCACCGGGTCTCCGCGGAGGACTTCTCGACCGCGACGAGCCCGCTCGACGCGCTGAAGCAGCGGCGCGCCGCCGAGGACGCCTGACATGGCCCGCCGCGGACGACAGGACCTGACGACGCTCGCCCCGGAGCTCGGGCCGCTGACCCGCCGGACGGCTGCGCTCGGCGTGGCCGCCACGGCGTGCACCCTGGCCGGGGCGATCCTGCTGGCGCACGCGATCGCGCTCGGCGTCGACGGCGTCCCGCAGACGGGCGAGGCGGCCCGGACCCTCGCCGCCCTCGCCGCGGCGGTGCTCCTGCGTGCCGCGTTGGGCGCCGCCGCCGAGATCGACGGCCGCCGCACCGGTCACCGCGCCGTCGCCGCGCTGCGCCGGCGGATCGTCGTCGCGACCCTCGCCTCCGCATCCTCCGGCGCCGCGCGGCCCGGCGCCCTGGCGGCCACCAGCGTCCACGGCGCCGGGGCCCTGTCGGACTACGCCGGCCGCTACGTGCCGCAGCGCGTGGTCGGGGCCGTCGGCCCGGTCCTGGCGCTCGCCGCGGTGGCCGTCGCCGACCCGCTCTCGGCGGGCCTCCTGGCCTTCGCGGTCCCGGTCGTGATCCTCTTCCTCGCCCTCGTCGGCCTGCAGGCGCGCGACGCCGCCGAGCACCGGACCGCCGCCCTCGCGCTGCTCGACGGCCACCTCCTCGACGTCCTCCGCGGCCTCCCGGTGCTGCGGGCGTTCGGACGCGAGGAGTTCCAGGTCCGCGAGGTGGAGCGGGCGGGGGAGTCCTACCGTCGCGGCACCATGGCCGTCCTGCGCGCCGCCTTCCTCTCGGGCTTCGTCCTGGAGTTCGTCGCGATGCTCGGGACGGCCCTCGTCGCCGTCGCGTGCGGCATCCGGCTCGCGGCGGGGGACATGACGTTCGCCCCGGCGATCACCGCGCTGGTGCTCGCGCCCGAGGTCTTCGCCCCGCTGCGCCGGCTCGGCGCGGAGTACCACGCCGCCGCCGAGGCGGAGCCCGTCCTGCGGGCCCTGGTCGACGGCGGTGAGCGCGAGCACCTCGTCCCGGCTGGCGACCCCGCCGGCGCGCTCCCCGATCCGGCCCGCGACCCCGTCGTCCTGCGCGGCGTCCGCGTGGTCGCTCCGGGGCGCGAGCGGCGGGCCCTCGACGGGCTCGACCTGCACGTGGCCGCCGGCCGGACGACCGCGCTGGTCGGGCCGCCCGGCGCGGGGAAGACCACCGTCCTGCGGCTGCTCGCCGGCCTACGCGGCCCCGACGAGGGCACGGTCTCCTGCGGCGGCGTCGACCTGGCCGCGGCGGACCTCGACGGCTGGCGCGCGGGGGTGGCGTGGATCCCCCAGCACCCGGTCCTGCTGCCGGGGACGCTGCGCGAGAACGTCGCGCTCGGCACCGGGGCCGACGACGCGGACGTCGCCGCCGCGCTGCACGACGTCGGCCTCGGGCCCCTGCTGCGCGCCCTGCCCGCCGGACTGGACACCGCCGTGGGCGACGGCGGGCTCCCGCTGTCGGCCGGCGAGCGCCGGCGCGTGGCCATCGCCCGCGCGATCGCGAGCCGGCCGCTCCTCGTCCTCGTGGACGAGCCGACGGCCAACCTCGACGCCGTCACCTCGGCCGGGGTGGTCGACGCGCTCGAGCGGCTGCTGCGGGGGCGCACCGCCGTCCTCTGCACCCACGACGCCGCGCCGCTGCGGCTCGCGGACGAGATCGTGGCGCTCCGCGACGGCGGCCGCGACCGCGCGGCCGCGGGGCTCGGGAGCGCACCGACGGCCCGCACCCGGACCGACGCCGTCCCGACCGCTCCCGTCCCGACCTCCGGAGTCCCCGCATGAGCACCGTCGCCCCCGAGCGGACCCTGACGACGGTGCGACGGGCTCTCCGGATCGCGTCGCCGGACGAACGCCGGCGGCTCGCCGGAGCCGCCGCCCTCGGGGCGGTCTCCAGCCTCGCCGGCACCGCGCTGCTGGCGCTGTCGGGCTACCTGATCGCCCGGGCCGCCGAGCAGCCGCCGGTCCTCTCGCTCACGGTGGCGATCGTCTGCGTCCGCGGTCTCGGGGTCCTCCGGGCCGCCTCGCGCTACGCCGAGCGGCTCGTCGGGCACGACGCCGTGCTCGGCACCCTGACCCGTCTGCGGGCCGGCACGTTCGCGGCGCTCGTCCCGCGGGTGCCGGGTGCCGTCGGCGGGCGCTCGAGCGCCGAGCTCCTCGACGGCGTCGTCGCCGACGTCGACCGCGTCCAGGACGTCTTCCTCCGCTCGCTCGCCCCGCTGGCCGCCGGCCTGCTCGTCGCGCTCGCGGGCGTCGCCGCGGCGGCCCTGGTGCTCCCGGTCGCCGGCGTCGTCGTGCTCGTCGTCGCGGTGCTGCTCGGGGCGGTCGTCCCCGCGGTCGCCCGGCGCGCCGGCCGCGGCACCGCCGCGCGCCTCGCCTCGCTGCGCGCACGGGTCGTCCGCGACGTGGCGACCACCCTCGACGCCGCGCCCGAGATCGTCATGTCCGGCGCCGCCGACCGACACGCCGGGACGGTCGCCGCCGCGTCGGACCGCCTCACGGCGCTCGAGCTGCGCGTGGCCACCCGCGACGCCGCGGTCGGTGCCGTGGCGACGGCGATCGCCGGGCTCGGCGTGGTCGCGGTGCTCGCCGTGGCGCTCGTGGCGCGCGCCGACGGGCGGATCGGCCCGACGGCGGTCGGCCTGCTCGCGCTCCTGGCCCTCGGGCTCGGGGAGGCGCTGAGCGGCCTGCCGCAGGCGGCGCGGGAGCTGCACGACGGCACCGACGCGGTGCGCCGCGTCGAGGCGCTGGCCGCGACCGCCGGGCCGGGCGGGACGGGACGCCCCGACGGCGGCGTCGTCCGGCTGCGGCGCGTCGAGGTGCGCCGCGGCGGCCGGACGGTCCTGCGCGACGCGTCCCTGTCGATCGGGGCGGGGGAGCGCGTCGCGCTCGTCGGGCCCAGCGGCGTGGGCAAGAGCACGATCGCGGACCTCCTGGTCGGCTTCGTGGATCCCGGCGAGTGGACGGGCGAGGCGTCCGTCGGCGGCTGCGACCTGCGGACGGCCGACGGCCGTGCCCTGCGTGCGGCCGTGCTCCAGCTGCCGCAGGATCCGTACCTCTTCGACGCCGACCTGCGGGCGAACCTCGCGCTCGCCCGGCCCGGGGCCACCGACGACGACCTGCTCGCCGCGCTCCGGGCGGTGGGCGCCGGCGACTGGCTGGACGGCCTCGACCATGGTCTCGGGACCCCGCTGGGCGAGCGCGGCGCGCGCTGCTCGGGCGGCGAGCGGCAGCGCATCGGCCTGGCCCGCGGCGTCCTCGCCCGCGGCCACGCCCTGGTCCTCCTCGACGAGCCCGCCAGCCACCTGCCGGCCGACGAGGCCGTCGCGGCGATCGGCGCGGTCCTCGACGCCGCGCCGGGCCGCGCGGCGATGATCGTCGCCCACCGGCCGGAGGAGGCCGCGCTGGCGACGCGCTCGGTGGTGCTGACGGCCGGGTGAGGGAGCGTCGCCGGATGTCCTCGCCACCGAAGCACCGAGGATCGGCCGCCCGCGCCACGGGGCCGGTCGGGTGTCGCGCGGCGCGTCGCGTTGCGCGCCGCGGGGCCGAGCCCCGGCGCCGGGGCCTCGCCGCAACCGGCGAGGACGACGATGACGGCGATCGAGGGCGATCGATGCGGGGCCGGTGGCGCGGACCGGTCCGCGACGGTCACCCACCGGCGCCCGTCGCGGGGGTGCCCTTCGACGGCTTGCCGGGCCCCGCCGGGCTCGCGGCCCCGGCGCCAATCGCGTCCTCGGCCGCCGTCGCGTCCTTCGCGGCCTTGGCGGCGTCCTTCGCCGCCTTGGCCGCATCTCGCGCGTCGTCGGCGGCCTTGGCGGCGTCGGCCGCCCGATCGGCCTTGGCGGCGTCCTTCACCGCCTTGTCGGCCTTCGCGGCCTTGTCGGCCGTCCTCGCCGCCGCTGCCTGTTTCGCCTGCGCCGCGCGCGCCGCGCCCGTCGCCTTGGTGTCCGCCCGGGTCGCCTTCGTGGCATCGCGCGCCGCGGCCTGCTCGGCCCGCGCACCGGTGGCCGTCGCCGGGCTCGTCCCCGCTCGCCTCGTCGTCGTCGCCGTCGGAGCGGCCCCCGTCGTGACCGCGGGCGCGCTCCTGGCACGTGGCACCCTGCCCACGGTCGCGGTGCCGCCGGCCGTCCGGGCGGTCGCGGCCGAGGAGGACGTGGCGGGGTTCTGGGCGGCCGGCCGGGTCCGGCCGGCCGCGGGCCCGGATCCGCCCTGTTCACCGTCGGCGACCGACGTCCGCGCCACGACCGCGGCACCGCCCGCCAGCGCGACCGACGCCGCCACGACGGCGATCTTCGCCGCGCCCGCCCCGAGGACCGTGGCGCCGAACCCGCCGGCACCGGCCCCGGCCGTGACGGCGCCGGCCGTCGCCCCGGCCGCGCCGCCGGCCACCGTGGTGCCCTTGAGCGCGGCGAGCACGCCGGAGGCGCCCAGCAGCGGCACGGCCGGCGAGAGCGCGGCGAGGTCCGCCGGCCGCTGGGCGAGCGCGACGCGGAACCGCTCGCACGACCGGCAGGTGCGCAGGTGGGCGCGCATACGTCGGGTCCGCGAGACCCGGCCGTCGCCGTCCGACAGCGCCTGCTGGACGGCGTCACAGCGCATGGCACGACCCTCGGCGCAGTCGTTCAGGCTGCTGCGCGCCTCGTAGAGCGTCTGCTTCACCGCCCGGGCACTGGTCCCCAGCGCCTCGCCGATCTGCTCGTGGCTGAGCCCGCTGAGCTCGCGCATCACGAGGGCACCGCGCTGCCGCTCTGGCAGGTCCTGCAGGTCGGCCCGGAGCAGCGCCAGGCGCTCGCGCGTCTGCACCGCCCGCTCCACCGTGTCGTCGGGGCCGCCGATCGTCTCGTCGAGCTCCGACGTCAGCGGCCGGCGACGGATCAGCGAGATCGCCTCGTTGTGCGCGATCCGGAACAACCAGGGGCGGAGCGCCAGGTCGCGGCGCTCGGTCTGCAGCGCCGCGAACGCCTTCGTCATCGCGTTCTGCAGCGCGTCGCGGGCGTCCTCCTCGCTCCCGAGGATCGAGCGGCAGTAGCGGAAGAGCTCCTGCTCGTGCTTGGCGTAGAGCGCCGCGAAGGCCTCCGGGTCGCCGGCCCGCGCGCGGGCACGTCGACCCCGGGAGCGGGACGCGAACACTGGTGCTCCTGAGGTCATCGGTGGTGCCCTTCGGCCGGTCCATGCACGAGGAACGCCCTGTGCCCGTCAAGGTCAGGTTCTACTCCCGAGGCGCGGCGCCGCGTCGACCGGTGACCGGGGCGTGCGGGCTAGCGGAGCGGCCCGCCGGCGCGCCGGCCGTTGAGGACGACCCAGACGAGCAGGATCAGCGCCACGATCCCGATGATGCCGCCGCCGATGGCGATCTTCGCGAGGAAGAGCACCAGGGCGACGACGACGAGCAGGACGACGAGTCCGTAGAGGTTCATGGCCGTGCTCCCTAGTACCGGGCGCGGGGACGGTCGTCGACGACGACGGTGTCGCGGCGGCGGTCGTAGACCAGCCCCCAGAGCAGGCTGAGCAGCAGGCCGACGACCCCGATCACCATCAGGATCGTGCCGGCGGTGTGGATGCTGAAGCCCTTCGTGCTCGCGTGGACCGCGAACCGCAGGATCGCTCCGACGGCGATGAGGAACAGCGCTGTTCCGTAGGTCATGACTTCTCCTTCGTGGGGGACGACGCTGGCTGCGACGTGGGCGGGTCGGTACCCCGGGGAACCGGCCGGATGAGCCCGCTCGACGAAGGTCTGAACGTCGCCGGGTCGCACCTGACCTTGAGGCCCCGCGGTCGTTGCGCCGGCCCCGCCGGCCGGCGGACGGTCGTGGGACGACGGGAGGGAGCGGCTTCGCGGACGGCATGCGCAGTCCCGTCGTTCCGGCGTCACCGGCCGGGCGTCCTCGGCGGCCTTCAGCACCGCCTGCGCGCGGTTGGCGACGCCGAGCTTGCGGGAGACGTTGCGCAGGTGGGCCCGCGCGGTGGCGACGCTGATCCCGAGGACGTCGGCGATCCCGCGGTAGCGCAGCCCGTCGGCGAGCAGCGTGAGCACCTCGCCCTCGCGCCGGGCCTCGACGACGTGCCCGGCCCCGTGGAGCGCGACCAGGTCGGCCAGCCGGAGCGCGGCCGCGTCCCGGTGCTCGGGGCACGACGTCGTGCGGGGTCGCGCCTGACCTTCGGCCCGGAGCGTCGTCGTACCCGCATGGACACGAACCCGAACCGCAGGACCATCGCCCTCGCCGCCGCGGCCGCCGCGTGCATGTCGCTGGGAGCGGCCGCCGCGTCCGCGACGGCTGACCAGCCCGCCGGCGCTCCCCACGGCCCCAAGCCGACGACGCCGTCCACCACCACCACCACCACCACCACGACCACCACCACGACGCCGGCCGAGCCCACGCCGGCCGAGCGGAAGCACGGCTACGGCGTGCTGTGCAAGGGCCTGTCGAAGACGCACGTCAAGGGCCGGAAGGGCACGCCCTTCAGCCAGTGCGTCGTGGCCCTGGCGAAGATCGACGACGGCACGACGACGTCGCCGAAGGCGGCCTGCCGCGCGCTCAGCAAGAAGCACGTCCAGGGACGGAGGGGCACGCCGTTCAGCCAGTGCGTGAGCGCGGCGGCGAAGCAGCTCGAGAAGACGACGCAGGCGGGCTGATCAGGGCGCCGAGAACGGCTGGTCCGACGGGCCCCGTCCGGACCGCGGCCGTGGTGCTCTTCGACGGTCACCGCGACCGGCGGCCGCGACGCATCAGTCCTCGGCGGGCGCCGGCCCGTCGCCCTGGCGGCCGTCGAGCATCCGCCGCAGCAGCCGGGGATTCGCGGGCCAGGCGGCGTCGATGAGCGGGCGGGGGACGCTGCGGGCGGCGAAGCGCATCAGCAGGACGACCGCGACGACGTCGTCCAGCGGTCCGATCACCGGCAGGAACTCGGGGAGCAGGTCGATGGGGGACAGGACCCAGAGGACCGCGATCAGGAGTGCGACCTTCGCGCGCCGCGGGACCTCGGGGTTCCCACGCAGCGCGCGGGCCGTCGTGACGCAGGCGGGCAGGAACTCCAGGAGGTCCCGCAGGAGCCCGGGCGGCAGGCGCCGCGCGAAGAGGACCATCGCGACGCAGCTGAGCGCCCAGACGGCGAACGTGATGCCGGCGATCCACAGGAGCTCGGTCATACGGGCCGCCCCGCCGGGAAGAGCGCCTCGAACGTCGTCGGCGCGGTGCCCACCAAGAGCAGGTCCCCGCCGTCGCGGCGCGCGAGCTCCCGGGCGACGGTCAGCCCGATGCCGCTCCCGGCCCCCACGCCGCGGGCGAAGATCACGGCGGCGTGCGGGCCCTCCAGACGACCGTCGTCGGCGACGCGCAGGCGGACGAAGCCGCCCTCCGACGACGTGCGCACCCGGACTCGCCCGGACCCGTGCTGGAGCGCGTTCTGCAGCAGAACGTCGAGCACCTGACGGACGGTCTCCGGATCGGCGCGGCCGTCGGTCCGGCCGTCCGCGAGGACGAGGAGGTCGCGCCCGGCGTCGTCGAACCGCGAGCGCCAGCGCCCGGTCTCGACGTGCTCGGCGATGAGGGACCCGACGTCGATCCGGCCGGGCTCGTCGTCGCGGTGGCGCGCGGCCGTCTCGAGGTGCTCGATCGTCGTGACGAGCCGGTCGACCTGCGTGAGCGCGGCGTCCGCCTCGACGGTCATCGCCGGCGCCTGGGCGAGCGCGCGGATCTCCTCGATCCGCATCCGCAGGCCCGTCAGCGGCGTGCGCAGCTGGTGCGAGGCGTTGGCGGTGAACTCCCGCTCGCGACGGATCAGGTCGGCCAGCCGGCCGTCGGCGTCGTTGAGCGCGACCTGGACCCGGTCGATCTCCGGCACGTTGCCCGCGACGGGCCGGTCGTCGTAGCTCGGCTCGCCGACGCGCTCGACCCGTCGCGACAGCTCCTCCAGCGGCGCCGCCAGCCGTCGGGACTGGACGGTCGCCAGCGCAACGGCGGCGCCCAGGGCGAGGACCGCGAGGCCGGCGATCGCGGCCCAGACGCTGCCGACGTCGTCGCCGCGGACGGCCGCGGGCGCCACCAGCGTCGCGCGCAGCGGCCCGCCGTCGCCGGACGTCACGCTGGTCACGGCGCCCGTCGGGAGCGTCCCGAGGGTGATCCGGCGGTGGTCCATCGTGACCCGCACGGCCTGGTCCTTCGGCAACAGGTCGGCGACCAGCGCCGTGGTCAGCGGCGTGCCGGCCGACTCGGCGCGGGCGACGCGCAGCGCGACGGTGTCGGCGCGGCGCTCCAGCCGCATGTCGGCGCGCTGGTGCAGCAGGGCCGTCCCGACGACGCCCAGCGGCAGGCCGAGCACGACGACGGCGACCAGCGCGATCGCCAGCGTGGACCGCAGGAGCCGCCGCCTCACGTGCGCTCCAGCCGGAACCCGTAGCCGCGGACGGTGGTGATCAGCGGCGGGTCCGCGAGCTTCTGGCGCAGCCACCCGATGTGGACGTCGAGCGTCTTGGTCGAGCCCCACCAGTTCTCGTCCCAGACCTCGCTCATGATCTGCTCGCGGCGCACGGCCTCGCCGGCGTGCGACGCCAGGGTGGTGAGCAGGTCGAACTCCTTCGGGGCGAGCTCGAGCTCCCGGTCCTCGCGCCAGGCCTGGCGCGACGACCGGTCGATCCGCAGGCCGGAGACCTCGATCGCGTCCGGCCCGACGGTCGGCGCGCCCTGGCGACGCACGAGGGCCCGGACGCGGGCGGTCAGGACGGCGAGGCTGAACGGCTTGGTGACGTAGTCGTCGGCGCCGGCGTCGAGGCCGACAACCTCGTCGAGCTCGGAGCTGCGCGCGGTGAGCATCAGCACGGCGGTGGCGTGGTGCTCGCGCCGGATGTGCCGGCAGACCTCGACGCCGTCGATCCCGGGCAGGCCGATGTCGAGGACGACCACGTCGAACCGGACCTTCGCCAGCCGGACGAGCGCCGACTCCCCGCTGGTGACGTGCTCGACCTCGAACTCCTCGCGGCGCAGGGCGCGCACGAGGGGCTCCCCGATGCTGTCGTCGTCCTCGACCACCAGTAGGCGTTCCACACGGTGATCCTAGGGCGGACGCGGGCCTTGGAACGGGCCTTTGCCAAAGCTTGTCGGGGCGCTGCCCGGCGGTTGGCGGGGTGGGGCGCACCATGGGTACCACGAGACGGCGATCCGCCCTCCCGACACCCCAACAACATCCGGAGCCACCTCATGAATCCCACCGATCCCACCGTCGACTCGACCGTCCGCGACGCCATCGCCCGTGCGGTGGGCGTGCTCGGGATGGGCGGCATCGGCCTGGTGCACCTGCTCGACGCCCCGGGCAAGTGGACGGAGACGCCGTACATGTTCTGGATGTACATCGCCCTGATCCTCGGCGCGATCGCCGTCGGTGCCGAGTTGATCCGCACCGGCTCGAAGCTCGCGTGGGCGGCCGCGGGCGGCCTGGCCGCCAGCGCGATCATCGGGTTCGTCCTGACGCGGACGACCGGGCTGCCGCAGGACCACGGCGACATCGGCAACTGGACCGAGGGCCTCGGCCTCGCCAGCCTGTGGATCGAGGGCTGCGTCGTCGCGCTCTCCGGCGCCGTGCTCGGCGCCCGGGCCACCGTCGCCCGGCGCCTCGTCGCCGCGCCCCCGGTGGCGCGCATCTCCTGACACCTCGCCGGCCGTCATCCCCGGGGCTCCCGGGACCGCCGGTCGGCCGATCGCACCGAACCGACATGGGCCCATGACCTCCCCGAAGCAGCACCCCGATCCCCGCCCGGGGCCGAGCGACCCGTCGCGCCTGCGTGACCGCGGCCTGCGGCTCGCGCGCCGCCTGACGACCACCCTGCTGGCGTTGAGCACCGCGCTGGTCCTCGGCCTCAGCGGCCTGGCCGCCGCGACCGCCGGCTCCCTCCCCGGATCGCGGAACGCCGCCGCTCTCGTCGCTCCGGGCCACGTCGCGCCGCCGCCCGCCGCGGCCTCGAGCACGACCCAGGCCCCCGCGGTCACCTCGGGTGCGTCGTGAACGCCCTCTGGTACCTCATGCGGGGCACCGGGGCCGTCAGCCTCGTCCTGCTGACGATGACGCTCGCCCTCGGCGTGGCCAACCACGGCCGCTGGGCGCCGCGCAACACCCCGCGCTTCGTCGTCGACCACCTGCACCGGACCGCGTCCTTGCTGGTCGTGGCGCTGCTCGCCGTCCACATCACGACGGCGGTCCTGGACCGCCACGTCGCGATCGACCTCGCCGACGCGGTCATCCCCTTCGCCGGCCACTACCGGCCGCTCTGGGTCGGACTCGGCGCGCTCTCGCTCGACCTGCTGCTCGCGCTGATCGTCACCAGCCTCCTGCGGGCCCGCATCGGCCTCAGGCAGTGGAAGGCCGTCCACTGGCTCGCCTACGCTTGCTGGCCCGTCGCCGTCGCCCACGGCCTGGGCAACGGCACGGACGTGCCCCACGGCGGCTGGATGCTCTGGCTCACGGGCGCCTGTGCCGTGACGGTGGCCGCCGCCGTCTGGGCGCGGCTCACCCGCGCCCCCCGGCCTGCCGCGACGTCGGCACCGACCGCCCCGGTCGTCCCGACCACGATCCACGCCCCGACGGGAGCCCTCCGATGATCGACCGCCTGCTCTCCGCGACGGTGCCGCACGGCGCCGTGCCGCTGCGAGACCACGACGCCGTCCACGGGCCGCTGCCCGGGGTCGGTGCGCGAGACCTCGACGCGCTCGTCGGGACGCTCGGCGCCGCCGGCCTCCGCGGCCGGGGCGGCGCCGGCTTCCCGGCCTCCCGCAAGCTCGCGGCCGTCGCCGCCAACGCCGGCCGGCGCGCCCGCCCGGTCGTGGTCGTCAACGGCACCGAGGGCGAGCCCGCCTCCGGCAAGGACCGGCTGCTGCTGCACACCCAGCCGCACCTCGTGCTCGACGGCGCGGTGCTCGTGGCCCGCGCCCTCGGCGCGACCGAGATCCACGTCGTCGCGCCGGCGGGCACCCTGCCGGGTCTCGGGGCGGCCGTCCGCGAGCGCGACGGTCGCCGCGAGCCGGCCGTCCGGCTCCTCGCGGCGGCCCGCGGCTACGTCGCGGGGGAGGAGACCGCCGTCCTCGCGCACCTCGAGGGCCGGCCGGCCAGGCCGCGGGTCACCCCGCCCCGGCCGGGCGAGCGGGGGCGCGACGGCCGGCCGACGCTGCTGCAGAACGTCGAGACCCTCGCGCACGTCGCGCTGATCGCCCGTCACGGCCACGACTGGTTCCGCCACCACGGCACCGCGGAGCGTCCCGGGACCACCCTGGTGACGCTCTCCGGCGCCCTGGCGGCGGGTGGCGTCCGCGAAGTCGCCGTCGGGACCCCGATCCCGGCGCTCGTCGCCGCGGCGGGCCACCCCACCGAGCCGCTGCGGGCGCTCCTGATCGGCGGCTACTTCGGGGCCTGGATCGACGCGCGGGATGCCCCCGCCCTCACGGACACGGCCCTGCGGCCGCTGGGCGCGTCGGTCGGCGCGGGCGTCGTCATCGCGCTCGGCGCTTCGGAGTGCCCGGTCCGGCGGGTCGCCACCCTCGGGGCCTGGATGGCGGGGCAGTCCGCGGGCCAGTGCGGTCCGTGCGTCAGCGGCCTCGACGCGATCGCGGGCGCCCTGCACGCGTTCGCGGTCGGCACGGCCGGGGCTCGCGAGCTCGCGCTGCTGGACCGCTGGACCGCGATGGTCGACGGACGCGGAGCGTGCGCCCACCCGACCGGGACCGCCCGCATGATCCACAGCGCCACGGTCCTCTTCGCCGAGGAGCTCTACGACCACGCCCACCACGGCTCCTGCCGGGCCTGCGCGACGGGTGCGCCGGCAGGTCGGACGCGGCGGACGGTGCCCGCATGAGCACCCGGCCGACCACGCCCCGGCGACGCGTGACGTCGCCGGGCAGGGCGACGCGGGACGGGCGGGAGCTGGCGGTGGACCCGATCGCGTGCGTCGGCCACGGCCTCTGCGCCGAGCTGTTCCCGGAGGGCATCGTCCTCGACGACTGGGGCTACCCGGTCCTGCTCGACGGCGCCTACGACCCGGCCGAGCTCGCGCACGCCGCCCGCGCCGTGCGGGCGTGCCCGGCCCTGGCCCTGAAGCTCCGGGCGCGGACCCTATGATCGCCCGGACGCACCGGGCGGTGGGCCCGGGGCGCGAGGCACGGCGCCGTCGCGACCGGGCGCTGCGGACGACGCGGCTGCTGCGGCACGGGCTGGTGTCCGTGACCGCGGCCCTCGCGGTGGGCTTCAGCGTGCTCGCGGCGTCCACGACCCCGCCGCGGTCACCGGCGACCCCGACCGTCGCCGCGCCCCGCGGCGCGGCTCCCGACGAGTCCCCGCTGACCCGCGTCGCCGCCGTCGCCCGGACCGCGGTGCACCATCGGGCGGCCGTCCGGCGTCGGGCGGCGCGACACCGCCGGCTGGTCGCGCGCCGCCGGACTGCCGAGCGCGCCGCAGCGGCCCGCC